>NZ_RCOB01000119.1:0-18863 GCF_004307665.1 Pseudomonas sp. Sample_16 | reverse complement strand
TGTCGATGTATGGGCTCGAGGATTACACCGTCGTTCGGCATGTGATGTTCAAGCATTAAAAGCATCGCGAGCAAGCTTTGCTCCTACAGGATTGATGTCGTTGGCAGGATGGGTGCACGCCACAAAACCCGTAGGAGCATGGCTTGCCCGCGATGGCGTCACCGCAATCTCAGGGAAGAAACCGACACCAGGCAGCACCAGGCTCCACACCAAAGAAGTCAAAACAATAACCACCGATCCGGGCGGCGCCTCCATGGCACCGCCACGGCCTCGGACATCCGAAATCTGCCGATTTCCCGGAGCAAACACACATGAGTGCATCACCCGATCTCTCTGCAGCCATTGCCGACAGCGATGCCGAGCAACTGCGCAAACTGGGGTACACCTCCAACTTCAACCGCAGCATGAGCCTGTGGGAAAACTTCGCCCTGGGCTTCACTTATCTCTCGCCGGTGGTAGGGGTCTATACCCTCTTCGGCTTGTGCCTCGCCGCTGGCGGGCCACCAATGTTCTGGGCTTATTTGCTGGTCGGTTGCGGCCAGTTGCTGGTGTGCCTGATCTTCGGTGAAGTGGTTTCGCAGTTTCCGATTTCCGGTGGCGTGTACCCGTGGGCTCGTCGCCTGGTGGGCAAACGCTGGGCGTGGATGGTCGGCTGGATCTACTCCATCGCCCTGTGCGTCACCATTGCCGCCGTTGCGGTAGGTGCAGGTCCTTACCTGGCCGCCATGCTCGGTTTTGAGCCGAGCAACAACACCAACATCGTCATTGCCCTGGTGCTGACGCTGTTCGCCACGCTGGTCAACCTGAGCGGCACCAAGACGCTGGCGCGCATCGCCATGTTCGGCTTTCTCTGCGAACTGGTCGGTGCAGTGATCGTTGGCGTCTACCTGTTGCTCTTCGAACGTCATCAGCCGATCAGCGTGCTGTTCAACACCTTCGACATCAGCATCAACGGCTCGTACCTGCCGGCATTCCTCACCGCTTCACTGGCGGGGATGTTCCTGTATTACGGTTTCGAAGCCTGCGGCGACGTGGCCGAAGAAACCCCGAACCCGAGCAAGAAAATCCCGGTGGCCATGCGCATGACCATCTACATCGGCGGCATCGCAGCGATGTTCGCTTGCCTGGCACTGATCCTCGCAGTGCCGGACATGCAAGCGGTGATCAACGGCACCGACAAGGACCCGGTCGGCACCATCCTCAACAACGCCTTCGGCCCGATCGGCTCGAAAATGGTGATGGGCGTGGTGATGATTTCCTTCATCTCCTGCGTGATCAGCCTGCAAGCGGCGGCGAGTCGTCTGCTGTACTCCTACGCTCGCGACGAAATGGTCATCGGCAGCCGGCTGCTGAAAAAGATTTCGCCTGCGACTCAGGTTCCGGTGGCCGCACTGTTCGTCTCCGGCGTCCTGCCGGCGCTGATCATCATTCTCGGTTTCTTCCTGCAAGATGCGGTCGCCACCATCGTCAGCTTCGCGGCGATCGGCATCTACCTGGCGTTCCAGATGATCGTGCTCGCTGCCCTGTACGCCCGCATGAAGGGCTGGAAGCCCAGCGGCAAATTCACCCTCGGCGCCTGGGGCTGGCCGGTCAACATCGGCGCCCTGGTCTACGGCGTCGGCGCCATCATCAACATGGCTTGGCCGCGTACCCCGGACGCCGCGTGGTACATCAACTACGCCATGGTCCTGAGCACGGCCATCGTGATTGGTTTGGGGTTGCTCTACATGTGGATTGCCAAACCGTATGATCACGGTACGGCGCCTGCGGGGGATGCGTGGAAGGTTAGTCGCTGATTCAAATCGCTCCGGGATCATGTGGGGTCCCGGGGCGAGCTCTGCCCATCGAGCAACCACTTTCGTCACCACGCAGCAAAATCATCAGATCATCCGTACGCCATTTGATATCGGCTTTACACCGTACAGCTTCGAAGCGATCCAGGGCTTCAAACTTACGCATTCGTTTTCACTATCAGTCATCACTCTGTTCCTGATGCACAGCGGTTAGGTGGATGAGAATTCGAATAGATAGCGGAAAAATTGCCCATCATGTGCAGCTTCTCTGCAGCCGGCACAAAAACAGGAAATTCCTACAGATCCGCCCTTCCTGAAAATCCCCCGATTCCTACAACAAGCGTCGCCAGAGTAGACTTGGCGCCGCGAGCGCCTGACCGATAGGCTTTGTCCCGTCGCTGCCAAATCAGCGATCCGGAGTCGAAGCCGGAACACGTCAAAACGGTGCTTGCGCGCCCCCATAGAACTGTGGCTGTTTTTGCCTTCAGTTCTGTTTTATGGCGGGCCGTGTGGCGCGGGCCTTTCGGCTTCCGTTTTGACCTGGAAGTGTCCCGACTTCGAACGCCACTCGGTCCGCCACCCAACCTGTCGAAGGGTTGGTGGCGACTTTCCAAACCAAAACGGAATTCACGCCATGCCAATGCATCCTCAAAGCTCGCCTAGTCCCTATTTCGATCCGACCGTCTTCACCCGCCACAACCGCTTCCTCCACGCCTTCATGCAAGACAACCAAGCCTGGTTCTGTGTCCAGGATCTTGGTCGCCTGATGGGCAAACCACTGAATGAACGTTTGACCCTGAAACTCGACCCCGACCAACGCCGCAAAGTCTGGTTGCTCAAGGACGGCAAAACAGTTGAAACCCTGATGGTCAGCGAATCAGGTATGTACGCCTTACTGGTTCACCACTTCGTCCCGGAAAACCGCAACCTGCGCCAGTGGTTGAGTAACGAGGTCATACCCTCGATGCGTGCCGCGAAATCAGAAACCATGGAAAACCTGCCCAGCCTTAGCTCATTGAATTGGGCCGGAGTCTCAGTGCCTTTGCTGCATTACCAACATCACGCCTGGATCAAGTGGCGCGACATGCCTGAGCTGATGCATGGACAGCGACCTTCTCCGGCTTTTAGGGCTTGAGTGCATGACCTGTGGCGAGGGAGCTTGCTCCCGCTGGACTGCGAAGCAGTCCTCGTTTTGAAGGTAAAGCGAGGGCCGCTACGCGCCCCAGCGGGAGCAAGCTCCCTCGCCACAGCAAGTTGATGGATCTGGCCAACGTAAAAGCCAAATGGCTTTCACGGTAACCAGCCCTGCTTCAAAACCTCGAAACACTCCTCATCGCATCCACCAGATACCTCATCGCGATCCGGTCGCTCTCCGACAACTCTCGATAGCGTTCCACCAGTTTCATTTCCTCACTGTTCAGACGACGTCTTCGCCGGCCGCTGGCCAGGCATGGAAAGATTCCCAACATTTCGGTGATGCCTTGTACTTTCGACATGGACGATGTCCTTCTCTACGTCAAAGAAAACTTCAGAAACCGCATCGCCCTAATCCTTTTTCAGCAGCGCCTCATGTCAGCTGAACCGCACCGGCCCGAAGGGCATAAACCGGTCATGTACACAGGATAGAAATAATCCGGGCGCTGAAAAGCGGTTTTTAGAGTAATTAGTCGAAAAAAGCAGAAATGCCCTGTAAATCAGAAGGTGCTGTCGGAAATGTTTCCCGACATGTCTTGTTTCATTGCCGCGCCAGCGTGGTGCCATCAATCATTTTTGCTCTGCAATCGAACGGTTTAAGCTAGCGGGCATCTGTTTTAAAGTCCGTTGCGTTTGGCCGAAGGCATGTCCGAACCGATATTTCTGATCCAGCACGTGCCAGGAACGGCGCGGGATTGTTAACGACAGGTTGTATTTATGCATCGCAGGAACTTGCTCAAAGCCTCCATGGCCATCGCTGCCTACACCGGTTTGTCCGCCTCCGGCCTGCTTGCCGCCCGCGCCTGGGCTACCCCCGGCACCGCCGATGGTGAAGCCAGGGCCTTCGATTTCGAGGCGCTGAAAGTGCAGGCCAAGCAGTTGGCCAGCAATCGCTATCAGGACACCAAACAAGTACTGCCACCGACCCTGGCGACGATGACCCCGCAGAACTTCAATGCGATCCGCTACGACGGCGATCATTCGTTGTGGAAGGACAACAAGGGCCAACTGGACGTGCAGTTCTTCCACGTCGGCATGGGCTTCAAGCAGCCGGTGCGCATGTACAGTGTCGATCCGAAAACCCGCATGGCGCGCGAAGTGCATTTCCGCCCGTCGCTGTTCAACTACGAAAACACCACGGTCGACACCAAGCAACTGACCGGCGACCTGGGGTTTTCCGGGTTCAAGCTGTTCAAGGCGCCGGAGCTGGACAAGCACGATGTGGTGTCTTTCCTCGGCGCCAGTTACTTCCGCGCAGTTGATGCCACTGGCCAATACGGCTTGTCGGCCCGTGGTCTGGCGATCGACACCTACGCCAAGAAGCGCGAAGAATTCCCCGATTTCACCAAGTTCTGGTTCGAGACGCCGGACAAGAACAGCACCCGCTTCGTGGTCTACGCCCTGCTCGATTCGCCGAGCGCCACCGGCGCCTACCGTTTCGACATCGATTGCCAGGCCGAGCGCGTGGTGATGGAGGTCGATGCCCACGTCAATGCGCGTACCGCCATCGATCAACTGGGCATCGCGCCGATGACCAGCATGTTCAGCTGCGGCACCCACGAGCGCCGCATGTGCGACACCATTCACCCGCAAATCCATGACTCCGATCGCCTGGCCATGTGGCGCGGCAACGGTGAGTGGATCTGCCGCCCGTTGAACAACCCGGCCACCCTGCAATTCAACGCCTTTGCCGACACCGACCCGAAAGGTTTCGGCCTGGTGCAGACCGATCACGAGTTCGCCAACTATCAGGACACCGTCGATTGGTACAGCCGCCGCCCGAGCCTGTGGGTCGAACCGACCACGGCGTGGGGCGAAGGCTCGATCGATCTGCTGGAGATCCCTACCACCGGCGAAACCATGGACAACATCGTCGCCTTCTGGACGCCGAAGAAACCGGTGGCTGCCGGCGACTCACTGAACTACGGCTACAAGCTGTACTGGAGCGCATTGCCACCCGTCGGCACGCCATTGGCGCGGGTTCATGCCACGCGTTCGGGAATGGGCGGTTTCACTGAAGGCTGGGCGCCTGGCGAACACTATCCACCGGTCTGGGCACGGCGCTTTGCCGTGGACTTCAACGGTGGCGGCCTGGACCGCTTGCCTGAAGGCACGGGCATCGAACCGGTGGTCACGTGCTCAAACGGCGAGGTCAAGGATTTCAGCGTGCTCAAGCTGGACGACATCAAGGGCTACCGCATCCTCTTCGACTGGTACCCGACCAATGACAGCGTCGCTCCCGTCGAGATGCGCCTGTTCATCCGTACCAACGACCGTACGCTGAGTGAAACCTGGTTGTACCAGTACTTCCCGCCCGCTCCGGACAAGCGCAAATACACCTGATGAACCGGTAGCACCCTGCCACCATTCGGTTTTCCGAACGCGACCTGCGGGTCGGTTCGGTTAACCGGATTTTTTCATCACCACAACACCGCCATAAATATTTAATTTCCTTATAAATCAATGCTTTGACCAATTGGCACTGGTCTGGCACGAGTCATGCTCTACACTTCTTCGACGAATGTCCTTTGCGCGAACTCACGTAGCGCCCAGGCATTTTTGCAGCACAAAAGGGCCGGCCAACTGGCTCCATAAAAAAAACAATGTCGAGGAAAATTTGATGCGCATCGTTCCCCATATCCTGGGCGCAGCCATTGCTGCCGCTCTGATCAGCACGCCAGTTTTCGCCGCCGAACTCACCGGCACCCTGAAGAAGATCAAAGAGTCCGGTGTCATCACCCTGGGCCATCGCGACGCTTCCATTCCGTTTTCCTATATCGCTGACGCTTCCGGCAAACCGGTCGGCTACTCCCACGACATCCAGCTGAAAGTCGTCGAAGCCATCAAAAAAGACCTCGACATGCCGAACCTCCAGGTCAAATACAACCTGGTGACTTCGCAAACCCGTATCCCGCTGGTACAGAACGGCACCGTGGACCTCGAGTGCGGTTCCACCACCAACAACGTCGAGCGTCAGCAGCAAGTCGACTTCTCCGTCGGCATCTTCGAAATCGGTACTCGCCTGCTGTCCAAGGCTGACTCCAAGTACAAGGATTTCGACGACCTCAAAGGCAAGAACGTCGTGACCACCGCTGGCACCACGTCCGAGCGCATCCTCAAGGCGATGAATGCCGACAAGCAAATGGGCATGAACGTCATCTCCGCCAAAGACCACGGCGAGTCCTTCCAGATGCTGGAAACCGGCCGCGCCGTTGCGTTCATGATGGACGACGCCCTGCTGGCCGGTGAAGCAGCCAAGGCCAAGAAAGCCACTGACTGGGCCGTGACCGGCACTCCACAGTCCTACGAAATCTACGGCTGCATGGTTCGCAAAGGCGACGCGCCGTTCAAGAAGGCTGTAGATGACGCCATCAAGGCCACCTACGCGTCGGGCGAGATCAACAAGATCTACGAAAAATGGTTCATGCAGCCAATCCCGCCAAAAGGCCTGAACCTTAACTTCCCGATGAGCGACGAGCTCAAGGCCTTGATCGCCAATCCGACCGATAAAGCGGCTGACGACAAGTCTGCGGAAAAAAAGTCCTGATTTCTGACTAACCTTATCTCCTGACAGGGCCCAGGCCCTTTCAGGAGGTTGTCACTCCCTGCTGGCATTTTAGGAAACACTCGGACCGGTGGCTGTCGAGCCGATCGCGTGTGCCTGAACATCGAGTTCAGGCGGGAACGGAGCTTCCCCAAGCGGGTACTTGTACATCGATCGATCTGAGGGGAGACCCTAATGAATTACAACTGGGACTGGAGCGTGTTCTTCAAGTCCACCGGCGTGGGCAGCGAGACGTATCTCGACTGGTACGTGTCCGGTCTGGCCTGGACCATCGGCATCGCCATCGCGGCCTGGATCATCGCCCTGACACTGGGTTCGATCCTGGGTGTCATGCGTACCGTGCCGAACCGCATCGTATCGGGCATCGCCACCTGCTACGTCGAACTCTTCCGCAACGTGCCGCTGCTGGTGCAGTTGTTCATCTGGTACTTCCTGGTGCCCGATCTACTGCCGGCTGACCTGCAGGAGTGGTACAAGCAGGACCTGAACCCGACGACCTCGGCCTTCCTCAGCGTGGTCGTGTGCCTCGGCCTGTTCACCACCGCCCGCGTTTGCGAACAGGTGCGCACCGGTATCCAGGCGCTGCCAAAAGGCCAGGAATCCGCGGCCCGCGCCATGGGTTTCAAGTTGCCGCAAATTTACTGGAACGTGCTGCTGCCCCAGGCTTACCGGATCATCATTCCGCCGCTTACCTCGGAATTCCTCAACGTCTTCAAGAACACCTCCGTGGCCTCGCTGATCGGTTTGATGGAGTTGCTCGCGCAGACCAAACAGACCGCCGAGTTCTCCGCCAACCTGTTCGAAGCCTTTACCCTGGCCACGCTGATCTACTTCACCCTGAACATGAGCCTGATGTTGCTGATGCGTCTGGTCGAGAAGAAAGTCGCCGTGCCGGGCCTGATTTCCGTAGGGGGTAAATGATGGAATTCGACTTCTCGGGCATCATCCCGTCCCTGCCGGGCCTGTGGAACGGCATGGTCATGACCCTCAAGCTGATGGCCATGGGCGTGATCGGCGGGATCATCCTCGGCACCATCCTGGCGTTGATGCGCCTGTCCCACAACAAGTTGCTGTCGAACCTGGCCGGCGCCTACGTCAACTACTTCCGCTCGATCCCGCTGCTGCTGGTGATCACCTGGTTCTACCTGGCGGTGCCGTTCGTCTTGCGCTGGATCACGGGCGAAGACACGCCGATCGGTGCGTTCACCTCGTGCATCGTCGCCTTCATGATGTTCGAAGCGGCGTACTTCTGCGAAATCGTCCGTGCCGGTGTGCAGTCGATTCCCAAGGGCCAGATGGGTGCTGCCCAGGCGCTGGGCATGTCCTACGGCCAGATGATGCGCCTGATCATCCTGCCGCAAGCGTTCCGCAAGATGACGCCGTTGCTGCTGCAACAGAGCATCATCCTGTTTCAGGACACCTCGCTGGTCTACGCCGTCGGTCTGGTGGACTTCCTCAATGCGTCGCGCGCCAGTGGCGACATCATTGGCCGCTCCAATGAGTTCCTGATTTTCGCGGGTCTCGTGTACTTCATCATCAGCTTTGCCGCCTCGCAGCTGGTCAAGCGTCTGCAAAAAAGGTTCGCCGTATGATCTCTATCAAAAGCATCAACAAGTGGTATGGGGACTTCCAGGTACTGACTGATTGCAGCACCGAGGTCAAAAAAGGCGAAGTGATCGTGGTGTGCGGGCCATCCGGTTCCGGCAAATCGACCCTGATCAAATGCGTCAACGCCCTGGAACCGTTCCAGAAAGGCGACATCGTGGTCGACGGCACCTCCATCGCCGACCCGAAAACCAACCTGCCGAAACTGCGTTCGCGCGTGGGCATGGTGTTCCAGCATTTCGAGCTGTTCCCGCACCTGACCATCACCGAAAACCTGACCATCGCGCAGATCAAGGTGTTGGGCCGCAGCAAGGAAGAGGCCACCAAGAAAGGCCTGCAATTGCTCGAACGTGTCGGTCTCTCGGCCCACGCCCACAAGCACCCGGGCCAACTGTCCGGTGGTCAGCAGCAGCGTGTGGCGATTGCCCGTGCACTGGCGATGGACCCGATCGTCATGCTGTTCGACGAACCGACCTCGGCGCTGGACCCGGAAATGGTCAACGAAGTGCTGGACGTCATGGTGCAACTGGCCCACGAAGGCATGACCATGATGTGCGTGACCCACGAAATGGGCTTTGCCCGTAAAGTGGCTGATCGCGTGATTTTCATGGACCAGGGCAAAATCATCGAAGACTGCAAGAAAGAAGAGTTCTTCGGCGACATCAGCCACCGCGCCGAGCGGACGCAGCACTTCCTGAACAAGATTCTGCAGCACTAATCAGCAACTGGCTTTGCTCCTTGTGGCGAGGGAGCTTGCTCCCGCTGGGTCGCGCAGCGGCCCCGAAACCTGTAAATGCAATTTTTCTGACACACCGCATTCATCGGTTTTACGACTGCTTCGCAGCCGAGCGGGAGCAAGCTCCCTCGCCACAGATTCTTCGTTCGGCAGGAACCAGAGCAAGCCCGTTGCCATGCTGGTTGACCCAAGGCATCTGTGATGAAATGCGACCCCGAACTCTACCGCGCCACGTCGCCATCACTCGCCGTGAAACCTCGTCTGATCCGCCATCTGTTCCTGCCGCCGCTGATCATCGCGCTGATGATCGGACTGGGTTACATCGGCTTCTGGGTCAGTGAACACTACGGCATTCGCAGCCTCGGCGAAAACGGCCAGCGCCAGCTGGAGCTGCACGCCCGCGCCGTCGAAAGCGAAATCAGCAAATACACCTACCTGCCCAGCCTGCTGGAACTCGAAACCAGTGTTTCGAAGCTGCTGGCCGACCCGACCCCGGAACACCGGCAAACGGTCAACGATTACCTTGAAGGCCTGAACCGGCGCAGCCGCAGTCGGGCCATTTATGTGATGGACACCACCGGTCGCGTCATGGCCACCAGCAACTGGCGCGATGTCGACAGCTACCTGGGTGAAGACCTGTCCTTCCGTGCCTACTTCCAGAACGCCGTGCGCGGCCAGCCCGGGCGCTTCTACGGCATCGGCAGCACCAACGGCGAACCTGGTTACTACCTGGCCCATGGCCTGGAAGAACACGGCAAGATCATCGGCGTCGCGGTGGTCAAGGTGCGTCTCGAAGCCATGGAAGAACGCTGGCAACGGGCGCGTCTGGAAGCCTTCGTCAGCGACGAGAACGGCATCATCATTCTCTCCAGCGATCCGGCGCGCCGCCTCAAGTCAGTAGTGCCGCTGAGCGATGACACCAAAGAAAAACTCGCCCGCAGCCTGCAGTACTACTGGTTTCCGCTGAACGAATTGCAACCGCTGGCCCGGGAAACTCTGTCTGAAGGTGTGGAAAAACTCACCTTCCCGGCCAACAGTGAACTGGTTTCCGACGACGAGAACATCAGCTATCTGTCACAGACTCGGCCACTGAGCGACACCCCCTGGAACTTCACCCTGCTGACACCGCTCCAGGATCTGCGTCGCGAAGCGATCAATCAGGGGATTCTGGTGGCCGTGGCATTTGCCCTCGTGGCGTTCCTGCTGATTGCCTGGAACGAGCGGCGCAAGGTCATCGCCACCCGCCTCGCGGCCCGGGAAGCCTTGCAGGAAGCCAACAATCAACTGGAGCGTCGGATTACCGAACGCACCGTCGACCTGCGCGCCAGCAACGAGCGGCTCAAGGGTCAGATCCGCGAACGCCGTCAAGCCGAAGAGACTTTGCGCCGTGCCCAGGATGAACTGGTGCAGGCCGGTAAACTCGCGGCGATCGGCCAGATGTCCACCAGCATCGCCCACGAACTGAACCAGCCGCTGGCGGCGTTGCGCACGCTGTCCGGTAATACCGTGCGCTTTTTGGAACGTGGCCAACTCGATGTGGCCAGTACCAACCTCAAGACCATCAACGAACTGATCGACCGCATGGGCCGCATCACCGCCAGCCTGCGCTCCTTTGCCCGACGTGGCGACGACAAGGGCCAGGCGTGTCTCGGCAAGGGCGTGGACGCAGCCCTGCAATTGCTCGGTAGCCGAGTGGAAAGCATCGCCCTGCAATTGCACCGTCACTTTGAAGATGTGCAGGTGCAAATCGACCAGACCCGCCTCGAACAGATCCTGGTCAATCTCATCGGCAACGCCCTCGACGCGATGCAGGCGCAACCGCAGCCCGAGTTGTGGCTCGAAGGCGAAACCTTCGATGGCAAGTATCGGCTGCGGGTACGTGACAACGGCCATGGCATCGACGCCGAAGCGCGCAAGCATTTGTTCGAACCGTTCTTCACCACCAAACCCGGCGAACAGGGCCTTGGCCTTGGCTTGACCCTTTCCGCCAGCCTGGCCGCCGCCACCGGCGGTCACCTGGGTGTCGAACACCCGGCCAGCGGTGGCACCGCATTCGTTCTCAGTTTACCGTTGGTAAGCCCCCTTCCCGCCGAGCCAATATGAACAACGACCTTAGTGTATTGATCGTCGAAGACGACCCCCACGTGCTGCTTGGCTGCCAACAGGCGCTGACCCTGGAAGACATTCCGTGCGTAGGTGTCGCCAGTGCAGAAGAAGCCCTCGAGCGGGTCGGCGACAACTTTGCCGGCATCGTCATCAGCGACATTCGCCTGCCGGGCATTGATGGCCTGGAGTTGCTGGGCCGCCTCAAGGAGCGAGATCGCAGTTTGCCGGTGGTGCTGATTACCGGCCACGGCGATATTTCCATGGCCGTCGGCGCGATGCAGAAAGGCGCCTATGACTTCATGGAGAAACCGTTCTCCCCGGAGCGCCTGGTGGACGTAGCGCGGCGCGCGCTGGAGCAACGCAGTCTGGCGCGGGAAGTCTCGTCGTTGCGTCGGCAACTGGCCGAGCGCGACTCCCTCGAAGGGCGGATCATCGGCCGTTCGCCGGCCATGCAAAACTTGCGCGAATTGATCGCCAACGTCGCCGATACATCGGCCAACGTGCTGATCGAGGGCGAAACCGGCACTGGCAAGGAATTGGTTGCCCGCTGCCTGCACGACTTCAGTCGTCGGCACACCAAGCAATTCGTGGCGCTGAACTGCGGCGGCCTGCCGGAAAACCTGTTCGAGAGCGAAATCTTCGGCCACGAGGCCAACGCCTTCACCGGCGCCGGCAAACGGCGAATCGGCAAGATCGAACACGCCGACGGCGGCACGCTGTTCCTCGATGAAGTGGAAAGCATGCCACTGCCCTTGCAGATCAAACTGTTGCGAGTATTGCAGGAGCGCACCCTCGAACGCCTCGGTTCGAACCAGAGTGTGGCGGTGGATTGCCGGGTGATCGCGGCGACCAAATCCGACCTCGACGAATCGAGCAAGGCCGGCGAATTCCGCAGCGACCTGTATTACCGCCTCAACGTGGTAACCCTGGAACTGCCACCGCTGCGTGAGCGCCGCGAAGACATCCTGCAATTGTTCGAGTATTTCTTGCAGCAGTCGTCCTTGCGCTTCGACCGTATCGCACCGGAACTGGATAACCAGACCCTGTCGAACCTGATGAGCCACGATTGGCCGGGTAACGTGCGCGAACTGCGCAACGTCGCCGAGCGCTTTGCCTTAGGCCTGCCGGCATTCAAGAAACCCGGCGCAAGTGGCAGCGCCCAAGCCCTGGCGTTCGCCGAAGCGGTGGAAGCGTTCGAACGCAACCTGTTGAGCGATGCCTTGCAGCGCAGCGGCGGCAATTTGACCCAGGCCAGCCAGGAACTCGGCATGGCCAAGACCACGCTGTTCGACAAAGTGAAGAAGTACGGTTTGAGCCACTGATTCACCAATCCCTGTAGGAGCCGGCTTGCTGGCGATGGCGGTATGTCAGTCAGCATTGATTTGACTATTAGACCGCTATCGCCAGCAAGCCGGCTCCTACAGGTTTGGGGTTTAGCGTCCGTACACTTTCTCAAGCTGCGCCTGGGTCAGCGCGTCCTCGAACGGCACCGGTACGGACTTCACCGCGCCGTAAAGATTGCGGTAACGCCAATAGTTGCCGTTGTTCGCCAGTTGATAGCCACGTTCGACCACACGCCGGCCATCGAGCACGTAACGCAAGGTTTCCTGAGCGGCCGGTGGCGGAGTCGGTTGCATCAAGTCCGTGGCCAGCACGCGCATGGACTCGTCGATGCACTCATCGAGCACCGCGGTGACTTTTGCCAGTTCAAGGCCACCGTCATCGACACATTGGCTACCGCAACGACGGATCGGCTGGCTGGTCACTTCGATGCGCATGCGGTACAGCGGCGACCCGGCGATGTCCTGGACCTGAACCTGATTGACCAGGACAAAACTGCCGCGATCGGGGGTCAACATCAGTTTCGGCTCAATCAACAAACGCGCCGTCACCTGCCCTTCGCCCTGCTTTAATCCGGCCACTTGCGCGGCATGCTGATAGCGTTGCTGCAAGCGCTCCTGCAAGGGTACGCCGGCAAGCAGATCCGCCATGGGCCGTGAATCCTTGAGGGCGGACTTTTCCGCATCACGCTGCAAGGTACCGCTGCCCATCTGGGTATTGACCAGACTGGCTACCAACACCCCCGCCAACCCGGCGCTGGTGCCCGAACTGAGCAACAGCGCCTGACTCGAAGACGCAGCCTTCAACGCCTCTTGGCTGTCAATCACGGTGCTGGCGCCGACGAAGGCTTGCGTTACCTGCACATCGACCTTGAGTCCGTGTGCTTGAACATAAGGCAACGCCCCGTGGTCCTTGAAACCGGCCTCGGGAGCCGGCTTCTGCGCACAGCCAGTCACCATCAGCAGGGCCAGTGCGCCGGCCGCTACGATTGAGCGCTTCATTTGGCGAACGGGGTGATCATCTGCTGACGGCTGTTATCCACAGCCTGGTAGAACGCGTTCGACAAGTTGGTGTAGGTCGGTTCGTCCCACTCTCCCTGTGCCGCTTGTACCGCGACAAATGGCTGGAACCACAACAGTTTGTTGTCGGCCAGATCAACCACCATGCCCTGCCCGCCCACCTGCGCCATCGGCACGCTGGTCGGCACGATGCTGTAGTAGCTGCGGGTCGCACCGGTGGCGGTGACGTACACCAGCAGCAAGCGATCGATACCGTACTTGGCTTTCATCGGGGTCAGGTCTTTGATCGTGTAGCCTTCGCGAAATTTGGTTTCCTTGTAGGCCTTCAGATCAACCTTGTCGTCGATGCGCTTGGCTTTGTAGCCCTTGGCTTGCAACTTGGCGACGATGGTATCCGGCAGGGTTTCGAAATCGCGCACTTGCCAGGTTTTGACGTTGTCGCTGAGCTTGCTGTTGACGCCCGCGTTGATCGCGTAATCGAGAAGCCCCTGATTGCCGGTCAAGGCCAGTACTGGCGGCGGCAATTCGCTGATTGCGACGCCGATGGTCGGCTCCTTGGCATCCCAGAATTGTTGGTCGAGCGGTACGGGAGGTTGGACGTTGGCGCAGCCGGTGAGGGTCAGGCAGGCGAGCAAAGTGACTGCAGCGAGGGTGCGTAGAGCGTGAAAAAACATGGATCAAGTCCCTATGATTGAAAGTCGCTGTCTGTATCGACAGCGACGACGCAAACAATAGTGGCACATTGATATATTTTTGACGACAGTGTTTTGTCAGCTGACAGCAAGCCCCTGTGGTCACGGGTTACAAGAGGTTGTGCTCGGCCACCGGCTCGATCTGCGCCCAATGGGAAGTGTCGTCGCGATGTTCGCGCAAATACGGCAGCACCGCCGCCAGTAACGGCGCCTTGAACGCTTCCTGAAAACGATGGGCCAGGCCCGGAATCAGCTTCAACTGACTTCCACGCAAATGCGCCGCCAGGTGCACGCCATGCATCACCGGCAGCAAAGGGTCGGCGGTGCCATGCACCACCAGCGCCGGCACCCGCAATTGGTTAAGCAGTGCCACCCGACTCGGCTCGGCGAGAATCGCCATGATCTGCCGCTTCACGCCTTCGGGATTGAACGCCCGGTCATAGGACAATGCCGCTTGATGCAGCAGTGCTTCACGATCATCGGCCACCGTCGGACTGCCCAGCGCCGCCAGCAAATCGGCCTGTTGCTCCAGCGCGACCTGGCGGTTGGGCGCTCCACGCCGCGACAGCAATTGCACCAGCGCCGCACTCGGTGCCGGCAAGCCCTCGGCACCGGAAGTGGTCATGATCAGGGTCAGGCTCTCGACCCGTTGCGGCGCCATGGCCGCCATGTGCTGGGCGATCATTCCGCCCATGCTCGCACCCAGCACATGGAACTGCTCGATGTGTAACGCGTCCATCAGGCCCAGGCCGTCGTTCGCCATGTCGGTCAACGAGTACGGTGCCGACACCGGCAGACCGAGTTTGTAGCGCAGCACTTCAAACGTCAGGTTGGCCTCGAGCGGCGTATGCCGCCAGGTCGACAAGCCGACATCGCGATTGTCATAACGGATCACGCGAAAGCCCTGCTGACACAACGCGACCACCACTTCGTCGGGCCAGTGAATCAATTGCCCGCCCAGCCCCATCACCAGCAGCAGCGCCGGGTCCGAGGCACGGCCGATGCTTTGATACGCCAGGCTCACCTGATCCAGATCGACTCGCTCGGTCGGTACATCGACATCGCAACGAGACGCCGCCAAGGACGGCAGGCCGAACAGACATGCGGCCAAAAATACTATTCTCGATAAAAAAACACGCATGAAAAACACCAAAACGCAGAACCCCAGTAGAGCGCGAGTCTGATGAAGTTTGTTCAAGCGCGCTGCCACACTTCCATGACAGTTTGATGAAGAGTGCCGGGCGGTCATTTTCCAATCAGTAAGATCGCCGCCTGCGGCAGCTCCTGCGGGTGTTTAGATTTCCCCGCAGGCGGAGATCTTCCGATCTTCGTCAAGCCAACTGACTGCGCAACTGTCGCGCTGCCGCCACCATGTTCACCAACGCCGCCTCAGTCTCCGGCCAGGCACGGGTTTTCAGACCGCAATCGGGGTTGACCCACAAGCGTTCGGCCGGAATGCGCTGTACCGCTTTGGCCATCAGCTTGACCATTTCCGCCGTGTCCGGCACCCGTGGCGAGTGGATGTCATAGACGCCCGGGCCGATGTCGTTCGGGTAATCGAACGCCTTGAAGGCTTCCAGCAGTTCCATGTCCGAACGCGAGGTTTCAATGGTGATCACATCAGCGTCCATGGCCGCGATGGCTTCGATCACGTCGTTGAATTCGCTGTAGCACATGTGGGTGTGGACCTGGGTTTCATCACGCACACCGCTGGCGCTCAGGCGGAATGCATGCACGGCCCAGTCCAGATACTCCTGCCATTGCGCCCGGCGCAGCGGCAGGCCTTCACGGAACGCCGCTTCGTCGATCTGCACGATCTTGATCCCGGCAGCTTCCAGGTCCAGTACCTCATCACGCAGGGCCAGGGCCAGTTGCTGCGCCTGGACTTTGCGCGAAATGTCTTCGCGCGGGAACGACCACATCAGCATGGTCACGGGACCGGTGAGCATGCCTTTCATGACTTTGTCGGTCTGGCTCTGCGCATAGCTGATCCAGTCGACGGTCATGGCTTTCGGGCGGCTCAGGTCGCCGTAGATGATCGCCGGTTTCACGCAACGCGAACCGTAGCTCTGGACCCAGCCGAAACGGGTGAAGGCATAACCATCGAGTTGCTCGGCAAAGTACTCGACCATGTCGTTGCGCTCGGCTTCACCGTGCACCAGCACGTCCAGCCCCAGATGTTCTTGTACCTGTATCGAGTGACGGATTTCGTGACGCATGGCGTCGGTGTAGTCGTTCACCGACAGCTTGCCTTGCTTGTGCGCCTGGCGGGCCAGACGAATCGAAGCGGTCTGCGGGAACGAACCGATGGTGGTGGTCGGGAATGCCGGCAGTTTCAGGCGTGCCCGCTGCTGCTCGATGCGCTCAGCGAACGGTGACTGGCGCTGGCTGTCGTTCGGGCCTATCGCCGCGATACGTGCCTGTACTTCGGTTTTGTGGATGCGTGGCGACTCGGCGCGGCTGATCTGAATGGCACGACTTTCGGCCAGGGCCGCTTGCACCTTGGGCGCCTGAGGATCGTTCAAGGCATCACGCAAAACCGCGATTTCGCCACACTTTTGCACGGCAAAGGCCAGCCAGCTTTTCAGTTCCGGGTCGAGCTTGTCTTCACGCTCCAGATCCACCGGGCTGTGCAGCAGCGAGCAGGAACTGCTGACCCACAGGTTGTCGCCAAAGCGCTCCTGGGCAAACTGCAGTTGTGCCAGCACCGGCTCCAGTTCGCAGCGCCAGACGTTGCGACCATTGACCAGCCCCACTGAAAGAATCTTGTAGATCGGCAGACGGTCGAGCACGTGCAGCAGTTGATCCGGGGCACGCACCGCGTCGATGTGCAGGCCTTGCACCGGCAGGCCGACGGCCAGACCGAGGTTGTCTTGCAGGCCGCTGAAGTAAGTCGCCAACAGTTTTTTCAGCGGCGAATATTGAAGGATGTGGTAAGCGCGTTCGAAGGCGTTTTTCCACGCTTGCGGCAGGTCAAGGGTCAGGATCGGTTCGTCGATCTGCACCCACTCCACGCCTTGGGCGGCGAGGCGACCGAGGATTTCGCCATAGATCGGCAGCAGGCGTTCCAGCAGGTCGAGTTTGTCGAAGTCGTTGCCTTTGGCTTTGCCCAGCCAGAGATAAGTCAACGGGCCGATGATGACCGGTTTGACGGTATGGCCCAGGGCCTTGGCTTCCTCGACTTCGTCGAACAGTTGTTCCCAGCTCAATTTGAAGGACTGGTCAGCCGTGAATTCCGGGACCAGGTAGTGGTAGTTGGTGTCGAACCACTTGGTCAACTCTTGCGCATACTGCGCCTGGTCATGTTCGCCGCCGCAGCAGGTCGCGGTGGCGCCCCGGGCCATGGCGAACAGCGTGTCGAGGGTCGGCAGGCCGCGCTCGTCCCGGGTGTTGTCGAAACGCTCGGGGATCACGCCGAAGGTCAGAGAGTGGGTCAATACCTGGTCGTACCAGGCGAAGTCGCCGACCGGCAGCAGGTCGATCCCGGCGTCCTTCTGCAATTGCCAGTGGGTGGCGCGCAACTGGCGGCCGACGCTGTTCAGCGCGTTCTGCTCGATGTCGCCCTTCCAGTAGGCCTCGAGGGCTTTTTTCAGTTCGCGGTCAGCGCCGATGCGCGGGAAACCAAGGGTGTGGGCCACGGCCATGTCGAAGGTGCTCCTGTGTAAATAATGGCGCTATTGTCGACAGCCAGGGCAACATGAGACAAACTCAACCTTTTCGTGTTGATCACAAGTTTTACTCATGGAGCCCCACGGTGCTTGAAATCCGTCACCTCAAGACCCTGCACGCCTTGCGCGAAGCCGACAGCCTGGTGGATGCGGCCGACCGCCTGCATCTGACCCAGTCAGCCCTGTCACACCAGTTCAAGGAACTGGAGGAGCGCATGGGCATGCCGCTGTTCGTGCGCAAGACCAAACCGGTGCGTTTCACCAGCGCCGGATTGCGCCTGCTGCAACTGGCCGACGCTACCCTGCCACTGCTGCGTGCTGCCGAGCGTGACATTGCGCGACTGGCCGGTGGCACCGCCGGGCGCTTGCACATGGCTATCGAATGCCACAGCTGCTTCCAATGGCTGATGCCGACCATCGACCAGTTCCGCGATGCCTGGCCGGAGGTCGAGCTGGACCTGGCCTCGGGCTTCTCCTTCGCCCCGCTGCCCGCCCTGGCCCGTGGCGATCTGGACCTGGTGGTCACCTCCGATCCGGTGGACCTGGTCGGCATCACCTACGTGCCGTTGTTCACTTACGAGGCGATGCTCGCTGTGGCCAACCAGCACAAATTGGCCAGCAAGGCGTACATCGTCCCTGAAGACCTGCTGACGGAAACCCTGATCACCTACCCGGTGGAACGGGATCGCCTGGATATCTTCACGCGCTTTCTCGAACCCGCCGACGTCGAACCGGCCCAGGTCCGTACTTCGGAACTGACGGTGATGATGATGCAACTGGTGGCCAGCGGACGCGGTGTGTGCGGCATGCCCCACTGGGCGCTGCATGAATACAGTTCACGGGGCTATGTGAAGGCCAAGCGGTTGGGTGAGAAAGGCTTGTTTGCGACGCTGTATGCAGCCATTCGGGCGGACATGCTGGATGCGCCGTATATGAGGGATTTTTTGCTGACGGCGAAAGACACGTCGTTTTCAACGCTGGACGGGGTTAGCGCAGTCCGCTAAAACGACGAATCCCCTGCAGGCGCGAGGCTTGCCCGCGAAGGCGCCTTACCCGATCGTTCCCATGCTCTGCGTGGGAACGCAGCCAGGGACGCTCCGCGTCCCCTCCAGAGCCGAACGCGGAGCGTCCGTTGAGGCGTTAC
>NZ_RCOB01000197.1:0-135805 GCF_004307665.1 Pseudomonas sp. Sample_16 | reverse complement strand
TGGCAGCAGCTTTTCCGACATGCTCGGTCAGGCCGTCAATAAAGTGAACGACACCCAACAGGCTTCCTCTCAGTTGGCCAGCGCCTTCGAGATCGGCAAGAGCGGCGTCGATCTGACGGACGTGATGATTTCCTCGCAGAAGGCCAGCGTGTCTTTCCAGGCATTGACCCAAGTACGTAACAAGCTGGTTCAGGCTTACCAAGACATCATGCAGATGCCGGTTTAAGGACGAGATTGAGTCATGGCAGAAGCAGTCGCCGATAATGTTCCGGCCAAGGCCACTCCAGTAGACGGCAAACCGCCGCTGTTCGGGTTGTCCTTCCTGGAAAACCTCTCCGAGATGACCATGCTGCGTCAGGTGGGCCTGTTGGTCGGCCTGGCTGCGAGCGTGGCGATTGGTTTTGCCGTGGTGTTGTGGTCCCAGCAGCCGGACTACCGTCCGCTGTACGGCAGCCTGGCCGGTATGGACGCCAAGCAGGTCATGGATACCCTGGCCGCCGCCGATATTGCCTACACCGTCGAACCGAATTCCGGCGCCTTGCTGGTCAAGGCTGAAGACCTGTCCCGCGCGCGGCTCAAGCTCGCCGGCGCTGGTGTCACTCCCAGCGATGGCAACATCGGTTTTGAAATTCTCGATAAAGAGCAGGGCCTGGGCACCAGCCAGTTCATGGAAGCGACCCGTTATCGTCGTGGCCTCGAAGGTGAACTGGCCCGGACCATTTCCAGCCTGAACAACGTCAAGGGTGCCCGCGTGCACTTGGCGATTCCGAAAAGCTCGGTGTTTGTGCGCGATGAACGCAAGCCGAGTGCGTCGGTACTGGTTGAACTGTATTCCGGTCGCTCGCTGGAGCCGGGCCAGGTGGTGGCCATCGTCAATCTGGTGGCGACCAGCGTTCCCGAGCTGAGCAAGTCGCAGATCACCGTTGTTGACCAAAAGGGCAACCTGCTCTCCGATCAGGCGGAAAACTCCGAACTGACCATGGCCGGCAAGCAATTCGATTACAGCCGCCGCATGGAAAGCATGCTCACCCAGCGTGTGCACAACATCCTGCAACCGGTGCTGGGCAACGATCGCTATAAAGCCGAAGTCTCCGCCGATGTGGACTTTAGTGCCGTCGAGTCGACTTCCGAGCAGTTCAACCCCGATCAACCGGCGTTGCGCAGCGAGCAGTCGGTTAACGAACAACGTACCGCCAGCAATGGTCCGCAAGGTGTCCCCGGTGCATTGAGCAACCAGCCACCCGCGCCGGCCTCCGCCCCGCAAACCACCGCTGGCGCCGCGCCTGCTGCCGGGATGGTCCAGCCAGGCCAGCCGCTGATCGATGCCAACGGCCAGCAAATCATGGACCCGGCCACCGGCCAGCCGATGCTGGCGCCATACCCGGCTGACAAGCGTCAACAATCCACCAAGAACTTCGAACTCGACCGTTCCATCAGCCATACCAAGCAGCAACAGGGTCGTCTGAATCGCCTGTCGGTGTCGGTGGTGGTGGATGACCAGGTCAAGGTCAACCCGGCCAACGGTGAAACCACCCGCGCACCGTGGACCGCCGACGAATTGGCGCGCTTCACCCGTTTGGTCCAGGACGCGGTCGGTTTC
The DNA here is from genome assembly GCF_004307665.1 of Pseudomonas sp. Sample_16. Classification (NCBI taxonomy): domain Bacteria; kingdom Pseudomonadati; phylum Pseudomonadota; class Gammaproteobacteria; order Pseudomonadales; family Pseudomonadaceae; genus Pseudomonas; species Pseudomonas sp. Sample_16. Next base: position 134,205 of record NZ_RCOB01000197.1, on the reverse strand, counting down.
GATGCCAGCCGTGGTGACAGCGTCAGTGTGATCAACATGCCGTTCTCTGCCGATCGCGGCGAAGTGATCGCCGACATTCCGTTCTATTCCCAGCCTTGGTTCTGGGACATCGTCAAGCAAGTGCTGGGTGTCCTGTTCATTCTGGTGCTGGTGTTCGGCGTACTGCGCCCGGTGCTCAACAACATCACCGGTGGTGGCAAGGGCAAGCAGCTGGCCGGTATCGGCAGCGATGTCGAGTTGGGTGGCATGGGTGGTCTGGACGGCGAACTGGCCAACGACCGTGTCAGCCTTGGCGGCCCGCAAAGCATCTTGCTGCCTAGCCCGAGCGAAGGCTATGACGCACAGTTGAACGCAATCAAGAGTCTGGTGGCAGAAGACCCGGGTCGTGTGGCCCAGGTCGTGAAAGAGTGGATTAACGCAGATGAGTGATAACCGAGCCGTTGCCGCCAAGCTGACCAAGGTCGACAAAGCCGCGATTCTGCTGCTGTCCCTTGGCTCTACCGATGCCGCCCAGGTGTTGCGCCACATGGGGCCCAAAGAGGTCCAGCGTGTGGGCGTGGCCATGGCGCAGATGGGGAACGTTCACCGTGAGCAGGTCGAGCAGGTGATGAGCGAGTTCGTCGACATCGTCGGCGACCAGACCAGCCTGGGCGTCGGCTCCGACGACTACGTGCGCAAAATGCTCACCCAGGCCTTGGGCGAAGACAAGGCCAACGGCCTGATCGACCGCATTCTGTTGGGTGGCAACACCAGTGGCCTCGACAGCCTGAAGTGGATGGAACCCCGCGCCGTCGCCGACGTTATTCGTTACGAGCACCCGCAGATCCAGGCGATCGTGGTGGCGTATCTCGACCCGGACCAGGCCGGTGAAGTGCTCGGCAACTTCGACCACAAGGTGCGTCTGGACATCATTCTGCGGGTTTCCTCGCTGAACACCGTGCAGCCAGCGGCCCTGAAAGAACTCAACCAGATTCTCGAGAAGCAGTTCTCCGGCAACTCGAATGCCTCGCGCACCACCCTGGGTGGCATCAAGCGTGCGGCCGACATCATGAACTTCCTCGACAGCTCGATCGAAGGCCAGCTCATGGACTCGATCCGCGAAGTCGACGAAGACCTGTCCGGTCAGATCGAAGACCTCATGTTCGTGTTCAACAATCTGGCCGATGTCGACGACCGCGGTATCCAGGCATTGCTGCGCGAAGTGTCTTCCGATGTGCTGGTGCTGGCGCTCAAGGGCTCGGACGAAGGCGTCAAAGAGAAAATCTTCAAGAACATGTCCAAGCGTGCCGCCGAACTGTTGCGCGACGACCTCGAAGCCAAAGGCCCGGTGCGCGTCAGCGATGTGGAAACCGCGCAGAAAGAAATCCTCACCATCGCCCGCCGAATGGCCGAAGCCGGAGAAATCGTTCTCGGTGGCAAGGGCGGCGAGGAAATGATTTAAGCCCATGGCCAAGCATGATGATTTACCCACTGACCTGATCCGGGCCGGGGATGTCAGTGGTTTCGATACCTGGGCGCTGCCCAGCTTCGACCCGCCAGCCCCCGAGCCTGAACCGGAGCCGGAACCCGAGCCGCCGGAAATGGAAGAAGTGCCGCTGGAGGAAGTCCAGCCACTGACCCTCGAAGAACTCGAAAGCATTCGCCAGGAAGCCTATAACGAAGGCTTCGCGGTGGGTGAAAAAGAAGGTTTCCATAGCACCACCCTCAAGGTCCGCCAGGAAGCCGAACAGGCATTGGCGCCAAAGATCGCCGGGCTGGAGCAACTGATGGCGCATCTGTTCGAGCCGATCGCCGAACAGGACACCCAGATTGAAAAGTCCTTGGTCGATCTGGTGCAGCACATCACCAAACAAGTGATTCAGCGCGAACTGGCCATTGACTCGACGCAGATCGAACACGTCATGCGCGAGGCGCTCAAGTTGTTGCCGCTGGGCGTGGGCAACGTGCGGCTGTACATCAATCCGCAGGATTTCGAACAGGTCAAAGCCCTGCGCGAACGCCATGAAGAAACCTGGCGCATTGTCGAAGACGAATCGCTGTTGCCGGGCGGCTGTCGGGTCGAGACCGAGCACAGTCGTATTGACGCCACGGTGGAAACCCGCGTCAAACAGGTCATGGACAAATTGTTCGATCAGCTCCACGAGCAGGCACTGCACCCAGCTGCGCCGGACGTGAGTCTGGAATTGCCGGTCGAAAGCAAACCCGCAGTCGCAGCCGATGCGGATCTCCCCGATGCGCCTTGAACGGACCAGTTTCGCCAAGCGTCTGAGCAGCTATGCAGAGGCCACGGAACTGGCTGGCGCGCCGATTCTTGAAGGCCGCTTGCTGCGTATGGTCGGTCTCACGCTCGAGGCCGAAGGCTTGCGCGCGGCGATGGGCAGTCGTTGCATGGTCATCAATGACGACAGCTACCATCCGGTGCAGGTCGAAGCCGAAGTCATGGGCTTCTCCGGCAGCAAGGTCTTCCTGATGCCGGTCGGCAGCGTCGCCGGTATTGCACCCGGTGCCCGCGTCGTTCCTTTGTCCGACACGGGTCGCTTGCCGATGGGCATGAGCATGCTTGGCCGTGTACTCGATGGCGCCGGTCGTGCACTGGATGGCAAGGGCGGGATGAAGGCCGAAGACTGGGTGCCGATGGACGGCCCGACCATCAACCCGCTCAAACGTGAACCGATCAGCGAGCCGCTGGACGTAGGCATTCGTTGCATCAACGGCATGCTGACGGTGGGTCGTGGTCAGCGTCTCGGCCTGTTCGCCGGTACCGGCGTCGGTAAATCCGTGCTGTTGGGCATGATGACCCGTTTCACCGAGGCCGACATCATCGTCGTCGGGCTGATCGGCGAGCGGGGTCGTGAAGTTAAAGAGTTCATCGAGCACATCCTCGGTGAAGAAGGGCTCAAGCGTTCCGTGGTGGTGGCGTCCCCGGCGGACGATGCACCGCTGATGCGTCTGCGCGCCGCCATGTACTGCACACGAATCGCCGAATATTTCCGCGACAAGGGCAAAAACGTCCTGTTGCTGATGGATTCGCTGACCCGTTTCGCTCAGGCCCAGCGGGAAATCGCCCTGGCCATCGGCGAGCCACCTGCGACCAAGGGTTATCCGCCTTCAGTGTTCGCCAAGTTGCCGAAACTGGTGGAACGAGCGGGTAATGCCGAGAAGGGCGGCGGTTCGATCACAGCGTTCTACACCGTGCTGTCCGAAGGCGATGACCAGCAGGACCCGATTGCCGACTCGGCGCGGGGCGTGCTCGACGGGCACATCGTGCTGTCCCGGCGCTTGGCCGAGGAGGGGCATTACCCGGCCATCGATATCGAGGCGTCCATCAGCCGGGTGATGCCGGCGGTGGTGTCACCGGAACACATGACCCGTGCGCAGTATTTCAAGCAATTGTGGTCGCGTTATCAGCAAAGTCGCGACTTGATCAGCGTCGGCGCATACGTCGCCGGTGGTGACCGCGAGACCGACCTGGCGATCTCCCTGCAACCGCAACTGGTCAAGTACTTGCGCCAGGGTCTCAACGACAGCATCAGCCTGGGCGAAAGCGAAGCGTATCTCGCCTCGATCTTCGCGCCCGCGGCGGGCGGCTAACCGGCCATGGCCCAGACTCGGGCAGGGCGCCTGGCCCCCGTGGTGGAAATGGCCGAGAAGGCCGAAAAAACCGCGGTCCAGCGCTTGGGGCACTTTCAAGGGCAAGTGCGGCTGGCCGAAAGTAAACTCGCCGACCTTGAAGCCTTTCGTCTCGACTATCAGGAACAGTGGATCGTGCGCGGCAGTAGCGGCGTGTCGGGCCAATGGCTGCTCGGGTATCAGGGGTTTTTGGCGCAATTGGGCACGGCCATCGATCAGCAGCGGCAAAGCCTGGCCTGGCACCAGAACAACCTGAACAAGGCACGGGACACCTGGCAACAGGCGTTTGCCCGGGTCGAAGGTTTGCGCAAACTGGTGCAGCGGTATGCCGATGAAGCGCGGGCCATCGAGGACAAGCGCGAACAGAAACTGCTGGATGAATTATCGCAGCGCTTGCCACGGCAGGATCAGTATTGAATCAGGCTGACCGCGTTATCGTTCATCGCGGGCAAGCCATGCTCCTACGGGATTGTTGCGATCTTGTGAGCTTCATGAAACCTGTAGGAGCATGGCTTGCCCGCGATAGCGATCCGACGGCCGTCACAACGCCTTGCCTTGCCCCAACCTCTACCAAATGCTAAACCTTGTACAAGCAGGTTCACCAATGACAAGGAAGCCATGACATGTCAGTTGTTACAGAAGTATCCCCCGACGGCCAGAAGCTGACGATATCGGTCAAGGGACGGTTCGATTTCGCCAAGCATCAAGAGTTTCGTGAGTCCTACGAACACAAAGATCTTGGAGCGGTTGTAGTCGACCTGAAAGAAGCGACCTATCTCGACAGCTCTGCGCTGGGCATGTTGCTGCTGTTGCGTGATCACGCTGGCGGTGAAAACTCCGATATCCGCGTGGTCAACAGCAGTTCGGATGTGAGGAAAATCCTCGCCATCTCCAACTTCGACAAACTGTTCGACATCAGTTGACCGCCGTGCACGCTGCACTGGAATCATTGACGATCCTCATCGCCGAAGACAGCGCGGCCGATCGCATGCTGCTATCGAGTATTGTCCGCCGTCAGGGCCACGAAGTACTGACGGCAGCCAACGGTGCCGAAGCGGTCGAGGCGTTTCGCCAGAATCGTCCGCAACTGGTGTTGATGGACGCAATGATGCCGGTGATGGACGGCTTCGAGGCAGCACAGCAGATCAAGGCACTGGCCGGGGAAACCCTGGTGCCGATCATCTTCCTGACCTCGCTTTCCGAAAGTGAAGCGCTCGCCCGCTGCCTGGAGGCCGGGGGCGACGATTTTTTGGCAAAACCCTACAACCAGGTGATCCTCGCCGCCAAAATCAAGGCGATGGATCGCTTGCGGCGGCTGCAAGCGACCGTGTTGCAACAGCGTGACCAGATTGCCCGGCACCACGATTATCTGCTCAACGAGCAGCGGGTGGCCAAGGCCGTGTTCGACAAGGTGGCCCATTCCGGTTGCTTGAACGCTGCCAATATCCGCTACCTGCAATCGCCTTACGCACTGTTCAACGGTGACTTGTTGCTGGCTGCGTACACACCGGCGGGCGACATGCATGTGCTGCTCGGTGACTTCACCGGCCATGGTTTGCCCGCCGCGGTAGGGGCCATGCCGCTGGCGGAGGTTTTCTACGGGATGACGGCCAAGGGTTACGGCTTGTCGGAAACCCTGCGCGAGATGAACGCCAAGCTCAAACGCATCTTGCCGGTGGACATGTTCTGTTGCGCAACGATGCTGTGTCTGAGTTTTCAGAGCCGTTCGGTGGAAGTATGGAACGGCGGCATGCCCGACGGTTATCTGCACAGCATCGCCACGGGTGAACGCACGCCGTTGTCGGCTCGGCACTTGCCGTTGGGCGTGCTGAGCGCGCAAACATTCGATGACAGCACGCAAGTGTTTCCGATGGCGGAGGGTGACCGGGTTTTCCTCTTGTCCGACGGGGTGATCGATACCTGCGATGCCAACGATCAGTTGTTCGGGGTGGAGCGCCTGCAACGGGTTTTTTCGGACAATCGTGAACCGGATGCGCTGTTCGAGGAAATCGGCCAGGCGCTGCGCGACTTTGGCGGTGAGACCCGCGACGATGTCAGTATGGTTGAAATCAGCTTGCTTGAGACTTCGCCGCTGATTGCGCCGACCCCGGTGTATTCCGACAGCGGTCAGTCGTGCCCGCTGGACTGGTCAGTGAGTTTCGAATTTCGTGCCGCGACCCTCAAGCGCTTCAATCCACTGCCGTTCCTCCTGCAATTACTGCTTGAGGTCCATGGTCTACGGACGCAGAGCGGGGCGCTCTACAGTGTGTTGGCCGAGTTGTATTCCAATGCGCTCGAGCATGGTGTTCTGGGTCTGGACTCAAGCCTCAAGCGCGATGTTTCGGGGTTCACCCGTTATTATCAACAGCGCAACACACGCCTGGACGAGCTGCAGGACGGCTACGTACGGGTGCATCTGCAGGTCACGCCGCAGGGTGAAGGTGGTTGTCTGGTGATCCGCGTCGAGGACAGCGGCAAAGGGTTTGACGTCGCGCGGGTGCTGGATCGCCCGGTTGATCCTGTCCGTCTGTCGGGACGTGGTGTGAGTCTGATCCGTCAGTTGGGGCGTAACGCCAGTTGGTCCGACGATGGTCGAAGTGCCCGCGTGGAGTTTTTCTGGGAGGCTCTGGCATAATCCACGCATTCTTGATCAAGGAGTGAGCAAGTGGCTGACACACATCTTGACCCGGACGCGCTGAGCGCGTTGCGGGAAGTCATGGAGGATGGGTTTTCGACGTTGGTCGATACCTTCCTCGCTGACTGCGAAGTACGCCTGCAATTGTTGCGACAGGCAGATACGGCCACGCAAGTGATCGAGGCTGCCCACAGCTTCAAAGGCAGCAGCAGCAACATGGGCGCGGTGCGGCTCGCCGAGTTGTGTGGTCAGCTTGAGCGGATGGCCAGTGCGTTCCCGACTGCCGAAATTGGCCAATTGATCACCGACATCGATGGCGAGTTCGCCATCGTTCGTCCTCTCTATGAATTTGAACGACAGCGTTCCCCGGCGGCGAGCTGAGTCGTTTGGCGCCTTTCGTCGTCTGCTGGCGAAACTGGCGCGACCCTTGCAGTTAACTCTTCCAACTGTACCTACGATCCCAGTGCAGCGGAGACCGTTAAATGCCCGTTACCCCCAATAATCTTCTTCAGGCCGTCGCGCCGGCCAAGGCTCAAGCGGCGTCCGCCAATTCCACGGCATTGACCGCTGAGCCCGGGGACAAGGCTGCAAGCTTCGCTCAGGTGTATGCCAAGCAAGCCCAGAACAAACCTGCCGCAACAGCTGATAGCCCGGTCAAACCGGTGCGTGAAAAGGCTGTGGACAGCGCTGGCAAGAAAGACGTCGTGGACGACAACTCTGCCGCCGCGCAACCGGAGGTTGCCGATAGCGGCAAAACCTTGCCCGCCGATAATCCGGCGCAGACCGAAGGCCAGGCTGCCAGCGACGATGCTACCGATACCGCGCAAACGCCGGTCGCCGAAACCGCACCTGTTGATCCGACGCTTGATCCTGCCTTGCTGCTGGTGGTTCAACCCGCCGTGGTCGCGCCTGCACCGGTGACGACGCCGGTCGTGGATGCCGCTCAATTGCCGGTTGAGGCTGCGCTTGGCGCGCCAGTTGCTGCTCCTGTGACAGCCGCGTCGGCGGCTGTTGTCACGGATGCCGAATTCGATCCCGAGGCTGATCCTCTTGATGCATTGCCGGCCTTGCGCATGGCGATGGAGCAAAGCGGCCACGTTTCCGCGTCGAGTCAGGCACAGCCGAAAGCGGCTTCGACTACCGCCCAGGCCGATGGCGAACAGACCGCTGCGCAAAATTTTGCTGCCGGGATGGCCGGTATGCTCGAGGTCCAGGCCGACAAGGACAGCACCAGCCAAGGTGGCGATAAGGCCTTCAGTGGCTTGATCGATGACGGTCTCAAGGACTTGAAATCGGCCAGCAGCGATACCCGGGTCGACGATTTCGCCAACCGTCTGGCGGCGCTGACCCAGGCTGCCACGCCGAAAACCGCCAACGCCTTGCCGGTCAATCAACCGATTGCCATGCATCAAAATGGCTGGACCGAAGAGGTGGTGAACCGGGTCATGTACCTGTCCAGCGCCAATCTCAAGGCAGCGGACATTCAGTTGCAACCGGCAGAGTTGGGGCGTCTCGACATTCGGGTCAACATGGTTCCGGATCAGCAGACCCAGGTTACCTTCTTGAGCGCGCACCCGAGTGTTCGCGAAGCGCTCGACGGGCAGATGCATCGCCTGCGTGACATGTTTGCCCAGCAGGGTATGGGCCAGGTTGACGTCAACGTCTCCGACCAGAACCGAGGCTCCCAGGATCAGGGGCAGAATCAGCAGGCGCAGAGTGGCAGGACCAATACCACTGGTGGTCGTCTTGATTCGATGGATGACGACGTGGCGCCAGCCGTTGCTGAAGTCGCTGCTCCGGTGACCAGTGTTATCGGCTCCAGCGCAGTCGACTATTACGCCTGATCCCGGCAGACCTATGACTCTGTGGGAGCGGGCTTGCCCGCGAAGGCGTCGGCACCGTCAGCATCAATGTTGAATGTTCCGGCCTCTTCGCGGGCAAGCCCGCTCCCACAGGGGGCGCAGTGTTCTTCAAAACGCGCACATCCCCACCCATCCCTCTCCCGACACTTCTGGCATAACACTTGCTCTTGCCTTGCCGTGCGACTGTGAAAACCCGAATAGTGACGGATTATTGGCATGGCGAAGAGCGACGCAGCAGTAAAAGACCCCGCAACCAAAGGCAAACTCAAGCTGATTATTGTGATCGTGCTGGCCCTGCTGCTGGCGGTCGGTTTGTCCGTGGGGGCGACCTGGTACTTCATGCACAGCGCCCAGAGCAAGCCTGCCGCCGTGGTCGAAACCGCGCCGCTGGGCAAGCAGCCGGCGATATTCGAGCCGATGGCGCCAGCGTTTGTCGCCAATTACAACCAGAACGGCCGTCAGCGCTACATGCAGGTGAGCATCACCATGCTTGGCCGCAACCAGGCCGATCTGGAAGCGCTCAAAGTGCACATGCCGGTGATCCGCAACAACCTGGTCATGCTGTTTTCCGGGCAGGATTTTGCCACGCTCGCGTCGCCGGTCGGTCAGGAAATGCTGCGCCAGAAAGCCACGGCCAGCGTCCAGGAAGTGGCGCAGAAAGAGCTCGGCAAAGTGGTTGTCGAACAGTTGCTTTTCACTAATTTCGTACTGCAGTAGGAACACGACATGGCCGTGCAGGACCTGCTGTCCCAGGATGAGATCGACGCGCTGTTGCATGGCGTGGACGATGGTCTGGTACAGACCGATAACGCCGCCGAACCCGGCACCGTCAAAAGCTACGACCTGACCAGCCAGGATCGCATCGTCCGTGGACGCATGCCGACCCTGGAAATGATCAACGAACGATTCGCCCGCTACACGCGCATCAGCATGTTCAACATGCTGCGCCGTTCGGCAGACGTGGCGGTCGGTGGCGTGCAGGTGATGAAGTTCGGCGAATACGTGCACTCGCTGTACGTGCCGACCAGTCTCAACCTGGTCAAGATCAAGCCGTTGCGCGGCACCGCGCTGTTCATCCTCGACGCCAAACTGGTGTTCAAGCTGGTGGACAACTTCTTTGGCGGCGACGGTCGTCACGCCAAGATCGAAGGGCGTGAATTCACCCCGACCGAACTGCGCGTGGTGCGCATGGTGCTGGAGCAGGCCTTCATCGATTTGAAGGAAGCCTGGCAGGCGATCATGGAAGTCAACTTCGAGTACATCAACTCGGAAGTGAACCCGGCCATGGCCAACATCGTCGGCCCGAGCGAAGCGATTGTCGTGTCGACCTTCCACATCGAACTCGATGGCGGTGGCGGCGACCTGCACGTGACCATGCCGTATTCGATGATCGAGCCGGTGCGCGAAATGCTCGACGCCGGCTTCCAGTCGGACCTCGACGATCAGGACGAACGCTGGGTCAATGCCCTGCGTCAGGACGTGCTGGATGTCGACGTACCGATCGGCGCCACGGTTGCTCGCCGCCAGTTGAAGCTGCGCGACATCCTGCATATGCAGCCGGGGGACATCATTCCGGTGGAGATGCCGGAAGACATGATCATGCGCGCCAACGGCGTGCCGGCCTTCAAGGTCAAGATGGGCTCGCACAAAGGCAACCTTGCGTTGCAAGTGATCGAGCCGATCGAGCGTCGTTGATCGACGCCTGACACATTCGCTTTTAACTGACGGCCTCCCCTCAAAGGTGGCCCGCCGAGGACAAATGATGGCTGATGATATGAATACTCAGGACGACCAGGCACTGGCTGATGAATGGGCTGCGGCCCTGGAAGAAACCGGTGATGCCGGGCAGGCGGATATCGACGCGCTGCTGGCGGCCGATGCATCCGGATCCTCCAACAATCGCCTGCCCATGGAAGAGTTCGGCAGTGTGCCGAGAAACAACGATCCGGTGAGCCTGGAAGGGCCGAACCTGGACGTGATCCTTGATATCCCGGTGTCGATTTCCATGGAAGTGGGCAGCACTGACATCAACATTCGCAACCTGCTGCAACTCAACCAGGGTTCGGTGATCGAGCTCGATCGCCTGGCCGGTGAGCCGCTGGACGTACTGGTCAACGGCACGCTGATCGCTCATGGCGAAGTGGTCGTGGTCAACGAGAAGTTCGGCATCCGCCTGACCGACGTGATCAGCCCAAGCGAACGCATCAAGAAGCTGCGCTGAGTGAAAAGGCTTCTCGGGGTTCTTCTGGCGTTGCCGTTGAGCGTGCTGGCGGCAGAGCCTGTTGCGACCGCCACCGCTGCAGCGGCGCCTGTAGCGAGCAGCGGTGTGGCCGGGCAATTGACGCAACTGGTGTTCGGCCTGCTGCTGGTGCTGGGGTTGATCTTCTTCCTCGCCTGGCTGTTGCGTCGGGTTCAGCAAGCGGGGCCTGCCGGCAAGGGCCAGGTGATCGAGCTGATCGGTTCCCGCGCCCTTGGCCCACGTGACCGGCTGATGCTGGTGCAGGTCGGCAACGAGCAGATTCTGCTCGGCCTGAGCCCCGGCAGCATTACCGCATTGCACGTGCTCAAGGAACCGGTGCAGGTGCCGAGCACGACTGAGAAAACGACGCCGGAATTTGCCCAGCGCCTGCTGGATATCCTGGGCAAAGATCAGAAGGATAAGAAGTAATGGGTGCGCTGCGCATCGTCTTGACGCTGGCCCTGATGCTGGCCGCACCTTTGGCGTTCGCCGCCGATCCGCTGTCGATCCCGGCGATCACCTTGGGCACCAACGCCGAAGGCGCTCAGGAGTACTCGGTCAGCCTGCAAATCCTGCTGATCATGACTGCGCTGAGTTTCATCCCGGCGTTCGTCATGCTGATGACCAGTTTCACCCGGATCATCATCGTCTTCTCGATCCTGCGCCAGGCCCTTGGCTTGCAGCAGACACCGTCGAACCAGATTCTCACTGGCATGGCGCTGTTCCTGACGCTGTTCATCATGGCACCGGTGTTCGACCGGGTGAACCAGGACGCCTTGCAGCCGTATCTCGCGGAAAAGATGAGCGCTCAGGATGCGGTGGCCAAGGCCCAGGTGCCGATCAAGGACTTCATGTTGGCCCAGACCCGAACCAGTGACCTGGAGCTGTTCATGCGTTTGTCCAAGCGCACGGACATAGCCTCGCCGGATCAGGCGCCGCTGACCATTCTGGTACCGGCCTTCGTGACGTCGGAGCTCAAAACCGCGTTCCAGATCGGCTTCATGATTTTCATCCCGTTCCTGATCATCGACCTCGTCGTGGCCAGTGTGTTGATGGCCATGGGTATGATGATGCTGTCGCCGCTGATCATTTCCTTGCCGTTCAAGATCATGCTGTTCGTTCTGGTCGATGGCTGGGCGCTGATCATCGGCACCTTGGCCAGCAGCTTCGGCGGTGTTTCGCCATGACGCCGGAAGTTGCGGTCGACATCTTCCGTGAGGCGTTGTGGCTGACCACGTTGATGGTCGCGGTGCTGGTGATCCCGAGCCTGCTGGTGGGCCTTGTCGTGGCAATGTTCCAGGCGGCTACCCAGATCAACGAACAAACCTTGAGCTTCCTGCCGCGCCTGCTGGTGATGCTGGTGACGCTGATCGTCGCCGGCCCATGGCTGGTGCAGACGTTCATGGAGTACATCCTGCAGTTGTACGGCAGCATTCCGCAGGTCATCGGCTAAGCCATGTCGTCGCTACTGCAACTGACGGACACCCAGATCAGCACCTGGGTGGCGACGTTCATGTTGCCCTTGTTTCGTGTCGGCGCCTTGCTGATGGTCATGCCGGTATTCGGTACGTCTCTGGTTCCCAAACGCATCCGCCTGTATTTCGCCCTCGCCATCACCGTGGTCATTGCCCCCAACCTGCCGCCGATGCCGCCGGTCAATGCGCTGGACTTGAGCGGGTTGCTGCTGATTGCCGAACAGATCCTCATAGGCGCGGTACTGGGATTTTCGCTGCAGTTGTTTTTCCAGGCGTTTGTGATTGCCGGGCAAATCGTCTCCATTCAAATGGGCATGGGTTTCGCTTCGATGGTCGACCCCACCAACGGTGTCTCGGTCGCCGTCATCGGGCAGTTCTTCACCATGCTGGTGACCCTTATTTTCCTGTCGATGAATGGCCATCTGGTGGTGTTCGAAGTTCTCACCGAGAGCTTCACCACGTTGCCGGTGGGCAGCGGCCTGACGGTCAATCATTACTGGGAGCTGGCTGGCAAGCTCGGCTGGGTGCTGGGTGCGGCGCTGTTGCTGGTGCTGCCGGCGATCACTGCGCTGCTGGTGGTCAACATTGCCTTCGGCGTGATGACCCGAGCGGCACCGCAACTGAACATTTTCTCCATCGGCTTCCCGCTGACCCTGGTGCTCGGGCTGTTTATCGTCTGGGTCGGGTTGGCGGACATCATCAATCAGTATCAACCGCTGGCCACCGAGGCCCTGCAGTTTTTACGCGAACTGGCACAGGCGCGCTGAGTCATGGCTGAGAGCGAAAGCGGTCAGGACAAAACAGAAGACCCCACGGAGAAAAAGAAAAAGGACGCCCGGGAGAAGGGTGAGATTGCCCGTTCCAAGGAACTTAACACCCTGGCGATCATGCTTGCCGGTGCGGGCGCTTTGCTGATATTCGGTGGTGCGTTGGCCGAGGAAATGATGGATCTGATGCGCCTGAACTTTTCCCTGTCGCGGGAGGTGGTGCTGGATCAGCGTTCGATGGGCACCTACCTGCTGCACTCGGGGCAGATCGCGCTGCTGGCGATTCAGCCGGTGATGGTCACCTTGCTGCTGGCTGCTTTGATCGGCCCGATTTCCCTGGGCGGCTGGCTGTTTTCAGCGGGTACCATGGCGCCCAAGTTCAGCCGCATGAACCCTGGCGCGGGCCTCAAGCGCATGTTTTCGGCCAAGGCCATTGCCGAATTGCTCAAAGCCCTGGCGAAGTTTTTCATCGTGCTGTTCGTGGCGCTGGTGGTGTTGTCGGCGGACATCGACGACTTACTGCGCATCGCTCATGAACCGTTGGACCGGGCGATCATCCACAGCTTGCAAGTGGTCGGCTGGAGTACGTTGTGGATGGCGTGCGGCTTGATCATCATCGCCGCCGTGGACGTACCGATCCAGCTCTGGGAAAGCATCAAGAAGCTGAAAATGACCAAGCAGGAAGTGCGCGACGAGCACAAGGACCAGGAAGGTCGGCCCGAGGTGAAACAGCGCATTCGCCAGCTCCAGCGCGAAATGTCTCAGCGGCGAATGATGGCGGCGATCCCTGACGCCGATGTGGTCATCACCAACCCGACCCACTACGCCGTCGCCCTCAAGTACGACCCGGACAAGAGCGGCGCGCCGATGCTGATCGCCAAGGGCAGCGACTTCCTGGCCCTGAAAATTAGAGAGATCGCGGCGGCCAACGAGATTCTGTTGCTGGAATCGCCGGCGCTGGCGCGATCGATTTATTACTCCACCGAACTGGAGCAGGAAATTCCTGGCGGCCTCTACCTCGCCGTCGCCCAGGTTCTGGCCTACGTCTATCAGATCCGCCAGTACCGCGTAGGCAAGGGCAAGCGCCCGGATCCGCTCAAGGATGATTTGCCGATTCCACCGGATTTGCGCCGCGATTCCTGATAAGTCCAAGCCAGGCAATCAGCGTTAAAGTCTATGCGAGCCTGCTCGCAGAGGGGAGGCTCACATGTAAAAGATATGTCGACTGACTCACGGCCTTAGTGAGCAGACATGCTTTTAATTATCAGAACGGCGCTTCAGAGCTTCTAGGAAAAGCCAGTTTATCCATTCTAGATGGATCGAAAAGTCGTATCCTGAGGGCACTAACGATGTGTTCTCTAAAAACAATTTGAATCGGTTTTTCGTTTTCAAATACGGGTCTGTGCAGTGTTGCTGTATAGTCAGTTCCAGCTCGCATGCCGATAAAATTTTTTGCAAAGACACTATATAGTTGTTCTTCGCCCAACATACCTCCTGTATCAAAAGCATAAGTCCATGCCAGCTTATGATCGGGTGTCACATAAAAACCTGGTCCAATGTGGTCAATGCCCTTGCCTAAAAATAATGGGTTTACGCCGCCCCAAGTGAGACTCCTTTCATATTTCTTCGCCGAGCCGTGAAGCCCGACATATTGATAGCGATCATCTGCAGAAACTGGGCTTGGGGCGGAGAGGCGTCTTGTCGATAATTTTTTTTCGTACGTGCGTTCGAGAGAGAGTCGTTTTGAGTTGTCAACGTCGGTGGTGCTTCTAATTGTTGGTGAGTCGCTTGGTGTTGGCATTTGTTTTTTGAACAGATTTCGGAAGAAGCTAAATAATTTCCAGCGTGCGCGTCCTGTGGGGTCTAGATGATTGATCGGGTCTCCTTCGCAATAGCTATAACAATTGAGGCCGCCTTCTTTAAACGGGCTCAGCGGATCTGGACTATTAAAACGCATCAATACGGGATTAAACGCCCGATACCCATTCCCCAACAAATAACACCCCGTCACGGGGTCCGGCCGCTCGCCGTTAAAACCGAGCAGGCTGAGTAACCCGCTTTCAAGGGTGCGGTGACCATAGAGCGAATAGGTGATGGGCTGCGGTGGATGATCGGCCTTGAGCGTCTGCAACACCGAACGCTGCTGATCGGTGGCCAACAGCGTGGTATCAGGCGCATCACCTTCACCTCGCTGTTGCGCCAACAACTGGTCACTATGCTGGACGATCGAGAAGCGCATCGCCCCCTGCATCTCGGTGACCAGCCTGCTCTTGCAGTAAAAGCGCTGGCGCTCGGGGGTGTCTGGCAGGGCGTGACTGATCAGGCGATCAAGGGGATCGTAGCGGTAATGGCAGAGCACGGCTTCACGTGGCAATGTCATGGGTGGTTGTTCCGAAGGTCCGATGATCGGAAGCTCAGTATTGACGACTTTGCAAGGGCTGGGTACTAGCAGAACTGATAGGTGCGCTGGGAATGCTGGTCCGATTTTGCTGTGTGACACCCCTCCTGTAGATACTCTGTTCCCGGTCAAACTTTCAGCAGGTGCTTATCGCTGAAAAGCTTGGCCGTGTCGAAATCCGATCCCGAGCGCAATTGTCGCGATCTCTCAGTGACGGATCATTTAGCCGGACGGCATTGTTTTGCACTTAAGTCGCTCTTATCGTTAAGTTTTTGGTCCAAGGCGTTGGCGGAGAAGCCAAAGTCTTTAGGTGTGCAGCTTTAATATTCTTATGCATCGTTTCAGGAAGGACAAGTGTGTTGTTTTTAGCGAATACAAAATCTTTGTTTGGTACTAGGTTTGAATAGTTTTCAATGTGCACTGTAAAAATTTCGGGTGTGCTTGGCCAGAGGTGGTATGAGGTATTTGTTACAGCGGGGGACGATGAAGTATTTTGATAAGGGAAAACGGCCGTTAGATCTATATTGGGATTTGAGGTGGGAATAAGCTCTAGGTAATCTTTATAAACGCTTTTTTGTGCATATTTAGCAGCGAATTCTATGTCTTGGGTTGCATAGAATCCTGGACCAAATGCGGCTATATCTGCATTTCTTACTCCTTTCTCCAAGCTTTCTTTATGCCTGCTCGATGATCCGTGAAAACCAGCGAGCTTGGAGTCAGGGATAGTTTTGCTGAACGGTCTCGGAATTTTTAAGGGGGGTTTATAATTTTCAAGAAGCTGTATCATTTTCAAGGAGAAGTGCCCTGTTGGGTCGGTGTTGCTGATAGGGTTTCCGGTGCAATAAGCATATGGATTTAATCCGCCCTTCCCAAACGGACTCAAACTGTCCGGGCTATTAAACCGCATCAAAACCGGATTAAACGCCCGATACCCGTTCCCCAGCAAATAACACCCCGTCACCGGGTCGGGCCGTTCGCCGTTAAAACCAAGCAGGCTGAGCAACCCGCTTTCAACGGTGCGGTGACCATAGGGCGAATAGGTGATGGGCTGCGGTGGATGATCGGCCTTGAGCGTCTGCAACACCGAACGCTGCTGATCGGTGGCCAACAACGTGGTATCAGGCGCATCACCTTCACCTCGCTGTTGCGCCAACAACTGGTCACCATGCTGGACGATCGAAAAACGCATCGCCCCCTGAATCTCGGTGGCCAGCCTGCTCTTGCAGTAAAAGCGCTGGCGCTCTGGGATGTCTGGCAGGGCGTGACTGATCAGGCGATCAAGGGGATCGTAGTGGTATCGGCAGAGTACGGTTTCACGGGGCGATGTCATGAGCGGGTGCTCCGAAGGTCCGAAGATCGGGCGCTCAGTATTGGCGGCTTTACAAGGGTTGGGTACTAGCAGAACTGATAGGTGGGCAGTTGCGGCCTCTTCGCGGGCAAGCCTCGCTCCTACAAAATATCGATCCACCCGTAGGAGCGAGGCTTGCCCGCGAAAGGGCCCGTTCATGCGATACGAATCCCCCCGATAAAACCCTGTATTTCAACCCCCCGCTAAAGTTGGAAGGCTTCTTGCAATAGCCGCCCCGAGCCTGCTTCAGGCGTCAAAAGTTTGCTTCAAAGGAACGGGGAATACCGGTGGATCGCTCTCAGTTAATCAACAGTGCCCGCACGAACATGGCAGACCTCAGTCGAGGCAATCTGGGCGTGCCGCTGTTGCTGCTGGTCATGTTGGCAATGATGATGTTGCCGATTCCGCCGTTTCTGCTGGACGTGTTCTTCACCTTCAACATTGCCTTGTCCATCGTTGTGCTGCTGGTTTGCGTCTACGCCCTGCGGCCGCTGGATTTTGCCGTGTTCCCGACCATTCTGCTGGTGGCGACGCTGTTGCGGCTGGCGTTGAACGTGGCGTCGACGCGGGTGGTGATGCTCCACGGTCAGGACGGCCACGCTGCCGCCGGTAAGGTGATCCAGGCCTTCGGTGAGGTGGTGATCGGCGGTAACTACGTGGTCGGTATCGTGGTTTTCGCGATCTTGATGATCATCAACTTCGTCGTGGTAACCAAGGGTGCCGGGCGGATTTCCGAGGTGAGTGCGCGGTTCACCCTCGATGCGATGCCCGGTAAACAGATGGCCATCGACGCCGACCTCAACGCCGGTCTGATCGACCAGAACCAGGCCAAGGCCCGCCGTTCGGAAGTGGCACAGGAAGCCGAGTTCTATGGCTCCATGGACGGTGCCAGCAAATTCGTGCGTGGTGACGCCATTGCCGGTTTGCTGATTCTGTTCATCAACCTGATCGGTGGCATGGCGGTCGGTATCTTCCAGCACAACATGACCTTCGCCGATGCCGGCAAGGTTTACGCACTGCTGACCATCGGTGACGGTTTGGTGGCGCAATTGCCATCACTGTTGTTGTCCACCGCTGCGGCGATCATGGTGACCCGTGCTTCCGGTTCGGAAGACATGGGTAAACAGATCAATCGTCAGATGTTCGCATCGCCCAAGGCGCTGGCCGTATCGGCAGGCTTGATGGCGGTGATGGGGCTGGTGCCCGGCATGCCGCACTTTTCCTTCCTGACCATGGCTGCCCTGGCGGCGGGTGGTGCCTACCTGTTCTGGCGCAAGCAGAACCAGGTCAAGGTCCAGGCGTTGCAGGAGGTCAAGCGTCAACAAGAGTTGCTGCCATCGCCAGCGCGCGCGCAGGAAACCAAGGAGCTCGGCTGGGATGACGTGACGCCGATCGACATGATCGGCCTGGAAGTCGGCTACCGCCTGATTCCATTGGTGGATCGCAATCAGGGTGGTCAATTGCTGGCGCGGATCAAGGGCGTGCGCAAGAAGTTGTCCCAGGACCTGGGCTTCCTGATGCCGACCGTGCACATCCGCGACAACCTCGACCTGGCACCAAGTGCCTACCGCCTGACCTTGATGGGGGTGATCCTGGCCGAGGCCGAGATTTACCCGGATCGCGAACTGGCGATCAACCCGGGGCAGGTATACGGCACGCTCAACGGCATTACCGCCAAAGATCCGGCTTTCGGTCTGGAAGCGGTCTGGATCGAAATCAGTCAGCGTGCCCAGGCACAATCCCTTGGCTATACAGTGGTTGATGCCAGTACAGTAGTGGCCACTCACTTGAACCAGATTCTGTACAAGCATTCCAGTGAGCTGATCGGGCACGAGGAAGTGCAGCAACTGATGCAGTTGCTGGCGAAAAACTCGCCGAAACTGGCCGAAGAATTGGTGCCAGGTGTGTTGTCGCTGTCGCAACTGCTCAAGGTTCTGCAAGCGCTGCTGGCAGAGCAGGTGCCGGTGCGTGACATTCGAAGCATTGCCGAGGCCATCGCCAACAACGCTTCCAAGAGTCAAGATACCGCCGCCCTGGTGGCTGCGGTGCGTGTCGGCGTTAGCCGCGCAATCGTGCAAAGCATTGTAGGCACTGACTCCGAGCTGCCAGTGATCACGCTGGAGCCAAGGTTGGAACAAATATTGCTCAATAGTCTGCAGAAGGCAGGACAAGGCTCGGAAGAGGGCGTTCTGCTGGAGCCAAGCATGGCTGAAAAGCTGCAACGCTCGCTGATCGATGCGGCGCAGCGCCAGGAGATGCAAGGTCAACCGGTGATTCTGCTGGTGGCCGGTCCGGTTCGCGCGATGCTCTCGCGATTTGGCCGGCTGGCAGTCCCGGGTTTGCACGTGTTGGCTTATCAGGAAATCCCTGACAACAAGCAAGTGACCATCGTTGCGACAGTAGGGCCCAACGGCTGAGGTAGTGGTTTATGCAAGTTAAGCGTTTTTTCGCCGCCGATATGCGTCAGGCCATGAAACTGGTTCGTGATGAACTGGGCGCTGAAGCGGCCATCATCGGCAACCGTCGCATCGCCGGTGGTGTCGAGCTCACGGCTGCCCTGGATTACAAGCTGTCGGCGCTGGCGCCACGCGTGCCGAACATGGAACTCGAAGACGAGCTGCGCAAGACGCAGTCGCGCATCGTCACCGCCCAGGCCGAGCTGAGCCTGCGCAGCGACGGCGAAAGCGACAATGCCACCAATCGCCAGTTGTTCGCCGGGTTGCCCCTCACCGCCGCCGAGCCACTGATCGAGCCGACCTACGCCGAGCCTCGGCGTCCTGCGCCAGCGCCTGCTGCGGCGCCCGCGGTGGACTCCCGGGTATTTGACTCGATGCGTTTTGAGCTCAACAGCCTGCGCGAACTGATGGAAGTACAGCTGGGCTCCCTGGCATGGAATCAGCTGCAAGGCAGCAGCCCGGGCCAGGCCAACCTCTGGCGCCGTCTGCAACGTATCGGTTTGTCCGGGCCGTTGTCCCGCGACTTGCTGGCACTGATCACCGATATTCAAGAACCCCGCCAAGCCTGGCGCATGTTGCTGGCGCATCTGGCGCGGATGATTGCCACGCCGGAAATCGAGCCGCTGGAAGAGGGCGGTGTGATTGCCATGGTCGGCCCTGCCGGCATGGGCAAGACCACCACCCTGGCCAAGCTGGCTGCCCGTTATGTGCTCAAGTACGGCGCGCAGAACATCGCGCTGGTGAGCATGGACAGCTACCGTATCGGTGCCCAGGAACAGCTCAAGACCCTCGGCCGGATTCTCAATGTGTCGGTGACCCACGTCGATCCGGGGCAATCGCTGGCGCAGGCGCTGGAACCTTTGCTGCGCAAGCGTGTGGTGCTGATCGATACCGCCGGCCTTCAAGCCAGCGATCCGGCATTGCGCATGCAGCTCGAAAGCCTGGCCGGTCGTGGCATCAAATCGAAAAATTATCTGGTTCTGGCAACCACCAGCCAGAAACAGGTTCTAACCGCCGCTTATCACAGTTACAAGCGTTGCGGGCTCGCTGGCTGCATCCTGACTAAACTGGATGAAACGGCCAGTCTGGGCGAGGTGTTGAGCCTGGCCATCAGCCATGAGTTGCCGGTAGCCTACCTGACTGATGGCCCGCGGATTCCGGATGATTTGCATCTGCCGCGCCGTCATCAACTGGTCAGCCGTGCCGTGAGCGTGCAAATGCAGGAAGAACCCAGCGAAGAAGCCATGGCTGACATGTTCGCTGATATCTACCACAGCCCCACCAAGCAGGTAGGCTGAGGTAACAATGAATAGTTTTTGTACCTACATCGATGGTCTGCCATGCATTGTTCCGATTGTGAACGCGCAGCCAGTAATGTGGCCTCCGTCTATGCAAGACAAGGTAAAGAAATAACATGGGCAGCATGCATCCCGTACAGGTGATCGCGGTGACCGGCGGCAAAGGTGGCGTCGGGAAGACTAACGTGTCAGTGAACTTGTCCCTGGCTCTAGCTGAGCTCGGCCGGCGCGTCATGCTGCTGGACGCCGATCTGGGGCTGGCGAACGTCGACGTTCTGCTGGGGCTGACACCCAAACGGACCCTGGCCGACGTGATCGAAGGTCGCTGCGAGCTGCGCGACGTCCTGTTGCAGGGCCCCGGCGGCATCCGCATCGTTCCCGCCGCGTCCGGCACCCAGAGCATGGTTCACTTGAGCCCGGCGCAGCACGCCGGCCTGATCCAGGCCTTCAGCGATATCGGCGACAACCTCGACGTACTGGTGATCGACACCGCTGCGGGGATTGGTGACTCGGTAGTCAGTTTTGTCCGTGCCGCCCAGGAAGTGTTGCTGGTGGTCTGCGACGAGCCGACCTCCATTACCGACGCCTACGCCCTGATCAAACTGCTCAACCGTGACTACGGCATGAACCGTTTCCGCGTGCTGGCCAACATGGCCCAGAGCCCGCAGGAAGGGCGCAATCTGTTCGCCAAGTTGACCAAGGTCACGGATCGTTTCCTCGACGTCGCCCTGCAATACGTCGGCGCCGTGCCTTATGACGAAAGCGTGCGCAAGGCCGTGCAAAAACAGCGTGCCGTCTACGAAGCATTCCCGCGCTCCAAGTGCTCGCTGGCGTTCAAGGCAATCGCGCAGAAGGTCGACACCTGGCCGTTGCCCGCCAACCCGCGTGGGCATCTGGAGTTCTTCGTCGAACGCCTCGTGCAACAAACGGCAGGACCCGTGCTATGACAGCCAGCGGCTACAACCTCTACAAGAAATCGGCACGCGATGCGCAGTACGAGCTGATCGAGCGTTACGCGCCGCTGGTCAAACGCATTGCCTATCACTTGCTGGCGCGTCTGCCGGCCAGTGTCCAGGTCGAAGACTTGATCCAGGCCGGGATGATCGGCCTGCTGGAAGTCTCGACCAAATACGACGCCAGCAAAGGCGCGAGTTTCGAGACGTACGCGGGCATCCGCATCCGCGGCGCCATGCTCGATGAAGTGCGCAAGGGTGACTGGGCGCCACGCTCGGTCCACCGCAATACCCGCATGGTCAGCGACGCCATCCGCTCGATTGAAGCGAAAACCGGCCGTGACGCTAAAGATCACGAAGTTGCGGCCGAACTCCAATTGAGTCTCGACGATTATTACGGGATTTTGAACGACACCCTGGGCAGCCGGTTATTCAGTTTCGACGATCTGTTGCAGGACGGCGAACACGAAGGGCTGCACGAGGATGGCGCGAGTGCTCATCTCGAGCCGTCACGCGATCTGGAGGATGAACGCTTCCAGGCAGCGCTGGCGGACGCGATTGCCAATTTGCCGGAGCGCGAGCGACTGGTGTTGGCGCTGTACTACGACGAAGAGTTGAATCTCAAGGAAATCGGTGAGGTCCTGGGGGTCAGCGAATCTCGGGTCAGCCAGTTACATAGCCAGTGCGCGGCCCGTTTAAGGGGGCGTTTGGGAGAGTGGCGAGCGCGCTGAAGGCAGTGTGGGGGCACTGCGACGTGGCTGGTGGGGTGATGAACCGCGCCGGTCTCGCTTCGTTGTACTCCAGACAGTCATCGAGTGCTTTGCCAGATTGATTGAAATGGCGCGTCCAGGTGCTGGGCGCGTTTTAGTCTGCTTGGAGGTCGAATTGGACAAGAACATGAAAATCCTCATCGTTGATGACTTCTCAACGATGCGGCGGATCATAAAAAACCTGTTGCGTGACCTTGGGTTCACCAACACGGTCGAGGCCGACGATGGCACTACCGCCATTCCGGTCCTCAACAGCGGGAGCATCGACTTTCTGGTGACCGACTGGAACATGCCTGGCATGACCGGTATCGATCTGCTGCGTCACGTGCGTGCCGATGAAAAGCTCAAGCACCTGCCGGTGTTGATGGTGACCGCTGAAGCCAAGCGCGAGCAGATCATCGAAGCGGCCCAGGCCGGTGTAAACGGCTATGTGGTCAAACCCTTCACGGCCCAGGCGTTGAAAGAAAAAATCGAGAAGATTTTCGAACGCATCGGTTGAACTGCGCCACGGGGGAGCTATGGGGCATAACGAATCTTCGCAGGGCGATTTTGAATCGACCCTGAAAAAACACGCCGTCGAACTGGTCGCGAGCCTTGAAAAGGGCAGGTTTGGCGATGCTGTGCAATTGATCCATGAGCTCAACCAGACCCGTGACCGCGGCCTGTATCAGGAAGTGGGCAAGCTCACGCGCGAGCTGCATAGCGCGATCGTCAATTTTCAGATTGACCCGCACATGCCGCAAGCCGAAGAGGTGTCACAGATCACCGACGCCACCGAGCGTCTGGGTTATGTGGTCAAGCTGACCGAGGCCGCAGCCAACCGCACCATGGACCTGGTGGAAAACGCCACGCCGCTGGTCAACAGCCTGGCTGACGAAGCCCAGGCCTTGAGCACGGATTGGGGGCGGTTCATGCGTCGCGAAGTCGGGGCTGAAGAGTTCCGCGAACTGGCCCGGCGAGTCGACGGGTTCCTGACGCGCAGCAGCACAGACAACCGTGCCGTGTCGGGAAACCTCAACGATATTCTGCTGGCCCAGGATTATCAGGACCTCACAGGTCAAGTCATCAAGCGTGTGACCCAACTCGTCACCGAAGTCGAGAGCAACCTGCTCAAGCTCGTGCTCATGGCCAGTCAGGTTGACCGTTTTGCGGGCATCGAGCATGACCGTGAAGCAATGCTTGCAGAAAAAGATCCACAAAAACATCTCTCTCAGGGTGAAGGTCCGCAGATTCATGCCGATAAAAGAGAAGACGTTGTGTCCGGTCAGGACGATGTGGACGATTTGTTATCCAGCCTTGGATTCTAGAGTTTCAGGAATTTCAGGTTTTTTGGGTTTTTAGACCTGTAGGAGCACACCATTAATGAGCTTCGGCGCCGATGAAGAGATCCTTCAGGATTTCCTGGTTGAGGCCGGCGAGATTCTAGAGCAACTGTCCGAACAGCTGGTCGAGCTGGAAAGCCGACCGGATGATGCGGATCTGCTCAATGCAATTTTTCGCGGTTTTCACACTGTAAAAGGGGGCGCCGGCTTCCTCCAGCTCAACGAGCTGGTGGAGTGCTGCCACATCGCCGAGAACGTGTTCGACATCCTGCGCAAGGGCGAACGTCGCGTTGACTCGGAATTGATGGACGTGGTTCTCGAAGCACTGGACGCGGTGAACAGCATGTTCAGCGAAGTCCGCGAGCGTGGCCCGATCACGGCTGCCACGCCAGAATTACTCGCGGCACTGGCCCGTCTGGCCGAGCCGCAATCGGCTGACGAGGCAGCGCCAGCACCCGTCGCCGAAGTGGTTGAAGAACCTGCCGCTCAAAGCGAGTCAGGCGACATCACCGACAATGAATTCGAACAACTGCTGGACTCGCTGAACGCCGTCAAGGCCCAGGCCGAGGCGCCGGCGGCTGCTCCAGCGCCCGCCGCCGATACTGCGGCCAGCGACGAAATCACCGACGCCGAGTTCGAGTCGTTGCTCGACCAGTTGCACGGTAAAGGCCAGTTCGCCGTTGATGCGGTGGCACCGGCGGCCCCTGCCGCGCCGCAGGCTCCGAAAGCCGCGGGCGACAGTTCCGACATCACCGACGACGAATTCGAAGCACTGCTCGACCAACTGCACGGCAAGGGCAATTTTGCCGTGGATGCGCTGGAATCGGCCATCGCTTCGGTGCCGACGCCTGCTGCGCCAACCGCTGCGGCGGCCGGCAGTGACTTGATTACCGATCACGAATTCGAATCGCTGCTCGACGAATTGCACGGCAAGGGCAAGTTCACTGAAGTGGGCGCCACGGCTGGCACGGCAACCGGCGCGAGCGCCTCGGTTGCGGCGCCTGTCGCCAAGGCTGCGGCACCGAAGCCGGTGGCCAAGGCTCCTGAACCGAAGGCCGAAGCCGCGAAGCCGGCACCTGCCGCCGCTGCACCGGCTCCGGCCCGTGCCCCGGCCGCACCGCCCGCGGAAAAACCGGCCAGCGAAGCCGAGACCACTGTGCGGGTCGACACCGCGCGTCTCGACGAAATCATGAACATGGTTGGCGAACTGGTGCTGGTGCGTAACCGCCTGGTCCGCCTGGGTGCCAACAGCGCCGACGAAGCCATGTCCAAAGCCGTGTCCAACCTCGACGTGGTCACGGCCGATCTGCAAACCGCGGTCATGAAGACCCGGATGCAACCGATCAAGAAAGTCTTCGGGCGCTTCCCGCGCCTGGTTCGCGACCTGGCGCGCCAGCTCAAGAAAGAGATCAACCTGGAGCTGGTCGGCGAAGAGACCGACCTCGACAAGAACCTCGTCGAGGCCTTGGCCGACCCGTTGGTCCACTTGGTGCGCAACGCGGTCGACCACGGCATCGAGTCGCCGGAAGAACGCGAAGCCTCGGGCAAGGCCCGTGGCGGCAAGGTCATTCTCGCCGCGGAACAGGAAGGCGATCACATCCTGTTGTCGATCTCCGATGATGGCAAGGGCATGGACCCGAACGTGTTGCGTTCGATCGCGGTAAAACGCGGCGTGATGGACAAGGACGCGGCCGATCGACTGAGCGATACCGAGTGCTACAACCTGATTTTCGCCCCGGGTTTCTCGACCAAGACCGAGATATCCGACGTGTCGGGTCGTGGCGTGGGCATGGACGTGGTGAAAACCAAGATTTCCCAGCTCAACGGTTCGATCAATATTTTCTCGGCCAAGGGCCAGGGGTCGAAGATCGTCATCAAGGTGCCGTTGACCCTGGCGATCATGCCGACGCTGATGGTCATGCTCGGCAACCAGGCGTTCGCCTTTCCGCTGGTGAACGTCAACGAGATCTTCCACCTCGACCTGTCGACCACCAACGTGGTGGACGGCCAGGAAGTGGTGATCGTGCGGGACAAGGCGCTGCCGTTGTTCTACCTCAAGCGCTGGCTGGTCAGCTCCGCCGCTCACGAAGAGCAGCGCGAAGGCCATGTGGTGATCCTTTCGGTGGGCACCCAGCGGATCGGCTTCGTCGTCGATCAACTGGTGGGCCAGGAAGAAGTGGTCATCAAGCCATTGGGCAAAATGCTCCAGGGAACCCCGGGCATGTCCGGCGCCACCATCACCGGTGACGGCCGCATTGCGCTGATTCTCGATGTTCCAAGCATGCTCAAGCGTTACGCCACAAAGCGTATTTGAATCCGGGGCAGCGGCGCGATGACGCGCCGCTGCACCTAATGGAGTGTTTATGGCAGTCAAAGTCCTGGTGGTGGACGATTCGGGGTTTTTCCGCCGCCGCGTCTCGGAAATTCTTTCAGCGGATTCGAATATCCAGGTCGTCGGTACCGCGACCAACGGAAAAGAGGCGATCGATCAGGCGCTGGCTCTCAAGCCGGACGTGATCACCATGGACTACGAGATGCCAATGATGGACGGCATCACGGCGGTGCGGCACATCATGCAGCGCTGCCCGACCCCGGTCTTGATGTTTTCCTCGCTGACCCACGAAGGCGCCCGGGTTACCCTCGATGCGCTGGACGCCGGCGCGGTGGATTTCCTGCCGAAGAATTTCGAAGACATCTCGCGCAACCCCGAGAAGGTCAAGCAACTGCTGTGCGAAAAGATTCTGAGCATTTCGCGCAGCAACCGTCGTGTCAGCGCCTACAGTGCACCGGCTCCGGTGGCCGCACCTGCTCCGACGCCTACGCCTTCCACAAGCAGTTACGGCAGCAGCGCACCTGTGCGTCCGGCACCGGCTCCGATTCCGGTGCGTACCCATGCGCCCACGCAGTCATCACCGGCGCCAAAACGCAAAGCCTACAAACTGGTGGCCATCGGTACGTCTACCGGCGGCCCGGTTGCCTTGCAGCGGGTGCTGACCCAATTGCCGGCCAACTTCCCGGCGCCGATCGTGCTGATCCAGCACATGCCCGCTGCGTTCACCAAGGCGTTCGCCGAGCGTCTGGACAAACTCTGCCGCATCAGCGTCAAGGAAGCCGAGGACGGCGATATCCTGCGTCCTGGCCTGGCCCTGCTCGCACCGGGCGGCAAGCAAATGATGATCGACGGCCGTGGGGCGGTGAAAATCCTCCCGGGCGACGAGCGTTTGAATTACAAACCGTGCGTCGATATCACCTTCGGTTCGGCGGCCAAGTCCTACGGTGACAAAGTTCTGGCGGTGGTGTTGACCGGCATGGGCGCCGATGGTCGCGAGGGCGCGCGCCTGCTCAAGCAGGGCGGCAGTTCGATCTGGGCGCAGGATGAAGCCAGCTGCGTGATCTACGGCATGCCGATGGCCATCGTCAAAGCCGAACTCGCTGACGCGGTGTACAGCCTGGACGACATTGGCCGGCACATCGTCGAGGCGTGTATCTGATGGATGTTCTCAGCCTTATCGGCATCATCATGGCGTTCGTCGCCATCATCGGCGGCAACTACCTCGAAGGCGGCCATCTGGGTGCGCTGGCCAACGGCCCCGCAGCCTTGATCGTACTCGGCGGGACCATTGGTGCGGCATTGCTGCAATCGCCAATGAGCGCCTTCAAGCGCGCGATGCAGATTCTCGCGTGGATTCTGTTTCCGCCGCGTGTCGACCTGGCAGGCGGCGTAGATCGTGTCGTCAACTGGAGCCTGACCGCACGCAAGGAAGGCTTGCTCGGTCTGGAAGGGGTGGCCGACGCCGAACCCGACAACTACTCGCGCAAAGGCCTGCAATTGCTGGTGGATGGCGCCGAACCGGAAGCGATCCGCAGCATTCTGGAAGTGGATTTCTACACTCAGGAAAGCCGCGACATCGAAGCGGCCAAAGTCTTCGAAAGCATGGGCGGTTATGCGCCGACCATCGGCATCATCGGTGCAGTAATGGGCCTGATCCATGTGATGGGCAACCTTGCTGACCCGTCGCAATTGGGCAGCGGCATCGCCGTAGCGTTCGTCGCCACCATTTATGGCGTAGCCAGCGCCAACCTGGTGCTGTTGCCGATTGCCGCCAAACTCAAATCCATCGCGTTGCGCCAATCGCGTTATCGCGAAATGTTGTTGGAAGGGATTCTGTCGATCGCCGAAGGTGAAAACCCACGCTCCATTGAGTTGAAGCTGCAAGGCTTCATGGATTAAGGGACTAACCTAATGGCTCGTCGTCGGCATCAGGAAGAACACGTTAACCACGAGCGCTGGCTCGTGTCCTACGCGGATTTCATCACGCTGCTGTTCGCTTTTTTCGTGGTGATGTATTCGATCTCGTCGATCAACGAAGGCAAGTACAAGATCATCTCCGAGGCGCTGATCGGTGTTTTCACCGACAGCGACCGCGCGCTCAAGCCGATTCCGATCGGTGAGGAGCGACCAAAGACCGTGACCCCGGCCAAGCCGTTGGTCAAAGACAGCGAGCAAGTCGACGCCGGCGTCGCCGGTAGCAGCGATCCGCTGAAGAGCATCGCCGACGACATCAGTGCGGCGTTCGGTGATCTGATCCAGTCCAACCAGATGACCGTGCGTGGCAACGAGTTGTGGGTGGAGATCGAGCTCAACTCCAGCCTGTTGTTCGGCAGTGGCGACGCCATGCCCAGTGACATCGCTTTCAACATCATCGATAAGGTCGCGGCGATCCTGAAACCCTTCGACAACCCGATTCATGTCGAAGGCTTCACCGACGATCAGCCTATTCGTACCGCGCAGTACCCGACCAACTGGGAACTGTCGTCGGCCCGCTCAGCCAGCATTGTGCGCATGCTGGCGATGCAGGGTGTGAATCCCGGTCGATTGGCATCGGTGGGCTATGGCGAATTCCAGCCGGTCGCCAACAACGCCACGGCAGAAGGCCGGGCACGTAATCGGCGCGTGGTGCTGGTGGTGTCGCGCAACCTCGATGTACGCCGCAGCCTGACTGGCACTGGAACTGCCAATGCGCAACCGGATGCCGCGTTGAAGCGTGCTGGCACACAAACTGCACCGACCCCGGTCAAGTCGCCGGTACGAGAGAGCGCCGTCAATTCTCCGTCACCCGCATTAACACGTTGAGCTATTTCTCGGTCGATTCATTGGGCCGGGAGGAACAATCCGAATGAGAGTCTGGGCAGTCGCCAATCAAAAGGGTGGTGTCGGTAAAACCACTTCATCCATCGCTTTAGCCGGTTTGCTGGCCGAGGCGGGCAAGCGCGTGGTTGTGGTCGACCTCGACCCCCACGGCTCGATGACCAGCTATTTCGGTTACGACCCCGACAGCCTGGAACATAGCAACTACGACCTGTTCCTGCACAAGGGCAACGTGCCCCAGGGCTTGCCGGGGCAGCTGCTGCTGTCGACCAGCGACCCGCGCATTTCCCTGCTGCCTTCGAGCACCGCGCTGGCGACCCTCGAGCGTCAGTCGCCGGGGCAGAGTGGGCTGGGACTGGTGATCGCCAAGAGCCTGGCGCAGTTGTGGCAAGACTTCGATTACGCGGTGATCGACAGCCCGCCGCTGCTCGGTGTGCTGATGGTCAATGCCTTGGCGGCGAGCCAGCAGCTGGTGATCCCGGTGCAGACCGAACACCTGGCGGTCAAAGGCCTGGAGCGCATGGTCAACACGTTGGCGATGATCAACCGATCCCGCAAACAGGCGTTGCCGTTCACCATCGTGCCGACACTGTTCGACCGCCGCACCCAGGCCTCCCTGGGCACGCTGCGGGTCCTGCGCGATAAATTTCCAGAGGAAATCTGGCAAGGCTACATCCCGGTGGACACCCGCCTGCGCGATGCCAGCCGGGCCGGGCTGACGCCTTCGCAATTCGACGGCAAGAGTCGCGGCGTCCTGGCTTACCGCGCCTTGCTCAAGCATCTGCTGGCGGCACAACTTGTTCCGCAGGTGGCGTGAGATGAGTCTTGACCGGCCATTGAAACTCACGTCGCGTCCGCAATTGGCGCTGCAGTCGTATCTGGACAACCTTCTGCAAGAGGTGACCGAGGAACTGTTGGCTCCGCTTGACCCGCTTCCTGAGGTGGTCGAAGACGAAGCGGCACTCGATGAGTTCCAGGCCGCGGTGCTTGAAGAGCAGGCTCGTGACGCCCGGCAGGCTGGTTTTACTGCCGAGCCGGTCGCCAAAGCGGCCGTGCCGATGGAAGTGCCTGCACGTCCGGCAATTGCTGTGATCGAAGCACCCACGTCGATGCTGCCGTCGGTATCGACCATCGCGCCATTGCTGCAAACACTGGCGGCGCCCGTCGCCGAAGTACAGCAAGTGCCGGAACCGAAGGTTGCCGAGGTGCAGCCAACGCTGGTGGCGCCGGTGGTCGAAGTTCATCTGCCGCCCGCCAACACACCGCCACCGCTGGAAACCGACGATCGTCCTTCCTGGGCTGCCGAGCCGTTCGAATGCCTGTTGTTCGATGTCGCCGGCTTGACCCTGGCGGTGCCGCTGGTGTGCCTGGGTTCGATTTATTCCCTGGCCGGTCATGAACTGACGCCGTTGTTCGGGCAGCCGGAGTGGTTCCTCGGGATCCTGCCGAGCCAGGCTGGCAATCTGAAAGTGCTGGATACCGCTCGCTGGGTCATGCCCGACCGTTATCGCGACGATTTCAAGCAGGGCCTGCAATACGTCATTTCGGTTCAGGGTTACGAATGGGGGCTGGCGGTGCATCAAGTCAGTCGTTCGTTGCGCCTGGACCCGAACGAAATCAAGTGGCGCAGTCACCGTGGCCAGCGGCCATGGCTGGCCGGCACGGTGATTGAACACATGTGTGCGTTGCTCGACGTTTCCGCGCTGGCCGAGTTGATCGCCAGCGGCGGCGCAAAGCATATGGGCGGCAGTAAACCGCCGCATAAAACTACATAACAGAACAACACCGCCAGGGCGGTTTCTTGAGGGGTCAGGGTATGAATGACAAGGCAACGGCGGCAAAAGGTTCCGAAGATCCGATCCTGCAATGGGTCACCTTCAAGCTGGATAACGAGACCTACGGCATCAACGTGATGCGCGTTCAGGAAGTCCTGCGCTACACCGAAATCGCCCCGGTCCCGGGTGCGCCGAGCTACGTGCTGGGCATCATCAACCTGCGCGGTAATGTGGTCACCGTGATCGACACCCGCCAGCGCTTCGGCCTGATGAATGCCGAAATCAGCGACAACACCCGTATCGTCATCATCGAAGCCGACAAGCAGGTTGTCGGGATCATGGTCGACAGCGTGGCCGAAGTGGTTTACCTGCGTCAGTCGGAAATCGAAACCGCGCCAAACGTCGGTAACGAAGAATCCGCCAAGTTCATTCAAGGCGTGTGCAACAAGAACAACGAACTGCTGATCCTGGTCGAACTGGACAAGATGATGAGCGAAGAAGAATGGTCGGAACTGGAGAGTATCTGATTGATTCTTGAGGTTGCGGTCATTGTCCTGTTCCTGTTCTGGGCAGGCACGCTGGCGATGTTCCTGGCGTACATTCGCGCTCAGAAGCAGATCGCCGCACAACAGGCCCAGAGTGATGCGCAGCGGGATCAGCGCATCAAGGACCTGGGCAAGCGCGTTGACGACTATCAGAATGGCAACGTGCGCATGGGTGAAGACCTGCATGAGCTACGTGCGATCGTCGCGCCATTGCCGGACAAACTCGTTCAGCTGGAACAGCGCGACCCCACCAGCCTGTCGTTCGCCCAGGCGGCGCGACTGGTCGGGATGGGCGCGAGCGTCGACGAACTGACCCAGTCCTGCGGCTTGACCCAGGCTGAGGCGGAGTTGATGAGCAAGTTGCATAGGAACTGATCAGGTCGTTAGGGCCTGAAATCGCCATCGCGGGCAAGCCCGCTCCCACAGGGTTTGAGTGGTGGTCACAAACTTTGTGTGCACCATCAATCATTGTGGGAGCGGGCTTGCCCGCGATGGCGTCCTTGAATCCTCAGTAATCATCCCCGCGTTCGGTGATGTCCTTCTCGACCATGACCGCACCCGGATCCTGCCCCGCCGGAAACTTGTCTTTCAAATTCCACGCAAAGGCGATGATCTCGGCAATCTTGCGATACAACTCATCCGGAATGCTATCGCCCAATTCCATTCGCGCCAGCAACCTCACCAGCTCGGCGTTTTTGCAGATCGGCACTTTGTAATCTCGTTGCTGGGCGGTCCTAGGACAAGGACCACGCCGTCCTACGACCCCAGGCTACAAGTTTTACGGAATGCGCCGACTTGTGACAATTGTTTGCCGTCAGTACCGTGCAGCACAGTGCAAACACGGACGATTCCTGTGCGACCAATCATCGTTATCGACGACCCGACTTCTAGCGGAGGGAGGGTGCTTGAAGGATCACCCTCGACTTTTATCAATGGTCTCGCGGTTGCGAGACTCGGCGATCGGGTGTCCTGCCCTCACGGGGAGTGTTCCATCGTCAGTGGTGACGAAACGCTGCTGGTCGATGACAGAGCGGTGGCCCGCGACGGTGATCTGGTTTCCTGTGGTGCGCGGTTGGTTGCTACACAAAAGGACACCGGCGTTCTCTAAGGATTAGGGATGGCAATCCGTACGAGTATCTACGATCGAATCTCCGAGCGGCGTTTGGCCGCGCAGGAGCAGCAACGTCTGGCAGGCATGGTATTTCCCGAGGGCAAATTCGCCTCCGCCAGCGTCGACATTATCCGGGCCTGGGTCTGGCTTCCTTGTGGCTCATATGACGCGCCGTTGCCAGCGAGTGAGCTGGCGGGGCTGCATGCCGACGTCATTCAAGACCCACGCCTGCTTGATACGCGGGGACTTAGTCGGCCTGTCCGCCGTTTAGCCACCCCGGCCACAGGATGGCCGGAAGCCGAGGCGCTCGGTCGCTCCAGCGAAATCCTCAAGGCAGCTCTGAACACATGGGCGCCGGCATTTCGGCATTCAATCGACTGGCGCAACACTCAGGTTGTGTTGTTCGTTCCGGGTGCAGTCCGCGCCATGGACTGGCTTGATCGAGCCCTGAGCCTTTGGCCGACTGAGCTATTGCCGCATCGTGGTTTTGACCTGCAGACACAATCTGCGGCGCAGTGGTTGCCCGAGGTTCTGGCTCACAGTGCGGGAGCGCAATACCTGTTGTGCCTAAGCCTGGACACGTGGGCCTGCGAGGAACAGATAACGTTGTGTCCGCCTGAGGAGATGGCTGGCGAAGCGGTTAGTGCGGTGCTGCTGCGCCGCCAATCGGCGCAGACAGATCCGAGGTCCCACAGCCCCCTGAAGCTGTTTGCGCCGATCGAACTGGATCATCTTGCTCGCACTTCACGGGCTCGCCCCGATACGCAAATTTTCGAAAGGTTGATGACAGCGCTGTGTGAGGTTACGGCCATTAATCTTGCGCGAGTAAGCGTGCTGATCTCAGGTGGCGCGCTCGATCGCCAGCGGCTCATCCAGCTCAACGAGTATGCCCGGGACTTTTTGCCCGGGTTGGATCTTGACCGACAGATCTGCCTCAGCCCCCTTGGCGCTCGATTCGGGCCGGTGACCGAGCAATGGGTACAAATCGGCCTCGCCTGGCTGACCGCCCGCGCTGAACCTGGCTGCGCCGTCTGGATATTGGACTTTACCTCGGCCAACCAGACCCAAGGCTGGCTGATCGGCTGAAGCATCAAGGACTCATGACAAAGGGAGTTTGAACGGTGAATTCAATCAGTGACACCGCGATGTCCTCGTTCGGCCATCCGCTGAGCCAGGCCGAGCGCTTGTTGCAACTGACAACACCCCAAGGGCAAGAGCTGTTCGCGCTGCGAGCCCATGGTCAGGAGCGGATGGGTCGAGTGCCGCGTTACACGGTCGACGTGATCAATCAGGCTGCAGCATTCGACCCGGAGCTACTCATTGGTCAGGCGGTGCAACTGGGCATCAAGCTGGACGACGGTAGCTACAGCCCCAGGCATGGCTGGGTGGAAAGCGTGCGTTACCTGGGAAGCGACGGCGGGCTGGACGACTGGCAACTGGTCTTCGCTCCCTGGTTCAGCCTGTTGGAATACCGTGTGGATTGCCGGATCTGGCAGGAAATGAGCCTTCCCGACATCTTTGCCCAAGTGTTCCAGCACTATAGCCAGGCGAGGGGAGCGTACCGCTTCGAACTGTCACGGGAATATCCACTGCTGTCCTACGTCACCCAGTTCAACGAGACCGATGCCCATTTCGTGCAGCGTTGGTGTGAGCAAGAAGGTTTGTTCTGGTATGTGCAACATGAGGTGGACAGTCACTGCATTGTTTTCACTGACAGTCTCATGTTCCTGCCGACCCTCACCCCGGCGACCCTGCGGTTCCACACGCAACAGGCGGCCGACCTGCAAGACAGCATCACTCAATGGAGCCCCGGTGCCCGATTGCTCAATGGTGCAGTGCAAGCAAGCAGCAATGACTATTTCTGTCATGCCCGATCACAGGTCACGCGAACCGTGGCGCTGCCTGCTGCATCGGCGCCACCGGATCTCGAGCGTTATCAATACCGGGGGCAATATGCCTGGCAGAATCCCGACCGTGGCGATTGGCTCAGCCGTGTGCAGATTGAACAGGACGAATCGGCTGCCAGACGCATACAGGGACAAGGCGGCGTGCGCCAGATGCAACCCGGTCATGGATTCGAACTGGCCCAACATCCGTTGTATGAACTCAAGACGATCAAGGAGCGCCAATTCCTGATCATCGCGGTGGAGTTCTTCGCCCAGAGCAACCTGCCAGTCGGCATGCAGCGAATCAGCCCGCCCGGCAGCCTGAATGCGCTTTTCGAATCCGAGCAGCGCCAGTCGATGTACGCAGTGAAAAGCGAAGGCTTCTACCTGAACCGCTTTGAGACTCAGCGTCTGGACATCGCTTATCGCAGCCCGTTCGCTCATGCCAAACCGGCCAGTCCCGGCCCGCAGACCGCAGTCGTAGTGGCCCCGAGCGGCCGCGAAGTCTTTACCGACAGCCTTAATCGGATCTGCGTACGCTTCCATTGGGACCGCCTGGTAAAGGATGGCGAACTGGGCTCATGTTGGCTGCGCATGATGCAGGCCAGCAGCGGCCAGGAGTGGGGGAGTGTGAATGTGCCCCGCTCTGGTGAGGAAGTTGTGATCACCTTCCTCGACAACGACATCGACCGGCCACTGGTGATGGGGCAAGTCTACGGCGGGCATAAGCCCGCCTGGCACTCAAGCGGTTTGATGAGTGGTTATAAAAGCCGGGAAATCCAGGGGCGCGGCTACAACCAGTGGGTGATGGACGACTCCACCGGCCAGGTTCGTACCCAGATCCACAGCAGTCATGGACACAGCCAGCTGAACCTCGGCTACCTGATAGATCAACAGGGCAATCAGCGCGGCGGCTTGCGCGGCACCGGTTTTGAGTTACGTACGGATGCCTATGGTGCCTTGCGCGCACAGCAAGGGCTGTATCTGAGCACATGGCCGCGCAACAACGCGCAAGGCGGCCAGGTCGATGTTCGAGAAGCCCGGCTGCAACTGACGAATGCTCAAGAGCGCGTAAGGGCATTGTCCGAGGCCGCTCAGCAGCACAATGCCCTGCCGATGCAGGGGGGCGTCGACAGCCTTGAGCAACTGACCGCCGACACTCAGCTTAACTATGGCAGCGATGACAACAGCGTCTCCAGCGCCAAGCGGCAAACGCGCAACGCGGGTGATACCGATGCAGCGATCAGCAGTGGCGGCCGGGGCCAGACCCCCGGTTACCACAAACCGTTGCTGATCGCTTCGGCCCCGGCCGACATCGCCACTGCGACGCCGCAAAATACCCACCTGCACAGCGGCAAGCAGTTGACTCTCTCAACGGGTGAGGACATCAACCTCGCCAGCGGCAAGTCATTGCTGGCCAGCGTTGCTGAAGGTATCAGCCTGTTTGCCCAGGCCGCGGGCGCCAAATTGTTTGCGGCCAAAGGCAAGATCGAAATCCAGGCGCAGAGCGATTGCATCGAACTCACCGCCAGGGACAGCGTGCGCATTACGTCGACCGCACGCACCGTCGAGATCGCCGCGCAGGAGGAAATCCTGCTCACCAGCGGCGGCGCCTACATCCGTATCAAAGACGGCAATATCGAAATCCATGCGCCCGGCACCGTTGATGTAAAGGGTGTGAAGAAAACGTTCAGTGGCCCGGCGCAACTCAATCGCGATAACCCGGCGTGGCCCACAGCCTCGCTCAGGCAAACGCTCACATTGATGGTGGGGCAAAGCAGTGTCGCAGGTTATCAGCCCTGGGCAGGCATGCCTTACAAGGTGTTCGCCGATGGCGCGCCGGCTGGAAACGGTGTCATGGATGCCAGTGGCCAAATCGCCGTTGACCACCATGCCACCACCAGCCGTTACCGCATCGAGCTGGCTAACGGGGTCAAGTACAACGTGCCGGTGGCCGGCGACTACACGGATGATCCGGACAACGCCGAGCGGGCGAATCAGGGTTTTCAACGCCATTCGAGCCAGCCACATCCCGAGATCACGCCCCCGGATGACGCCAGTCAGTTCCGCCAGGCTTACACCCAACTTAACTCGCCGAAGCCGGAGGCTTGAAGATGACCACCCCCACGATCACTGTCCCGGTCGCCACCAGCAAAACCATGTCATGTCAGCTCAACCTGCCGTGGTTCGTGCAGAACACCGAATACCATCCGGTGCCCGCGACATTCGAACCTCTGGTCAACGGCGAGCGTGCGTTCGGTGCGGTGTATGACGCCATCCTGGCGGCCAAAAGCAGCGTGGAAATCATCTGCTGGGGCTTTCAGCCTTCGATGTATTTCAAGCGGGGCGACACCAGTTCGCTGTGCATTGGAGATCTGCTGATCAAGAAAGCCAACGAAGGTGTTCAAGTCCGGATCCTGTGCTGGTACGACACGTTGCGCGTGGCCCAGACTTCGGAGAATTCGACCCCGGGTGACAATGTTTCCAATTGGTTCGGCAAGTTCAGGCAAAACCGAAACGACGCGCAAATCGAGTATGACAAGTTGTGGTATCGGCAGATCCGGCTTGCCTACACCGGCGCTGAAACCGGTCCGATCGAGCTGGGACAACGCTTCTTCCGCATGCTGATGTGGGGCAATGAGCCCTCGTTGAGCATCAAGAACATCGAGTTCGTTACCCGCGACTTCGGCTTGCTTGACCGGGCAGAGATTGCCTGGCGGCTGGCCATGAAATCGATGGATGAGGATCGCAGTACCCGCAACAAAGTCATGAGTTCGGTGGCGATGTTTGCCGAACCGACCCATCACCAGAAAATGGTCCTGGTGGATTATGAAAAACCGCAGGTCGCGGTGGGTTTTGTCATGGGGCATAACACGCTGGATGCCTACTGGGACAACGACCAGCACGGCTACGAGCGACTGCACCCACAGTTCGGACGCAATGGCGAAACGCCCAGGCAGGATATTTCCAGCCGGGTGACCGGCCCGGTGCTTGAGCACCTGAATCACAATTTTTGTGTGGCCTGGAAAAAAGAAACCCGCATCGACCTGCTGGCTTCTCGTCAACACATCGCCCCGCAACTTCATGTACGACCAGGGCATGGCACCGCCGTCATGGCCCAGATCCTCAGGACGCAAAGCCAGGACAACAAGCGAGACATCGAGAAGCTGTATTTGAAAGCCGTCAACAACACGACCCGATTCATCTACATCGAGAACCAATACTTTCGCTGGCCACCCCTGGCGGAAAAAATCAAAAGCGTTGCGCAAGCCCTCATCGACGGCGGGCGCGATCTCGAAACATATGGGCCGCTCTATCTCTTCGTCGTCACCAACTCCACCCAGGAGGCCATGGGGGACGGCTCGGTCAATACGTTCCGCATGTTGAAGCAATTGGGGCGTCCGGAACTGATGCCGGGGGTGGCCAGAGCCGAACGTCGTGACCAATTGTTGGCCGACATTGAGCAAGCCAAACAAGCAGAACGTTTGGCCACGGTGAACAAAGGGGTTTTTGAAAGAATATACGGCACTGACCCTGAGGCGTCGGCGGCGCGCTATTTCGAAACGCTGAAAACCAACCTGGCGCAGGCACGGGCCAAGGTTGAAACGCTTGAAAAAAGACTTCCAGGCCTTGATCGGGAAATTATTTCACCGTCCGAAATTCCCGGGTTGAAAGTGCATATCTGTACGTTGGTGGCGCCAGACTCACCGCCCGGACAGTGGATGGATGTGTATGTGCACAGCAAGTTGATGATTGTCGACGATGTTTTCACCACCCTCGGCTCAGCGAACATCAATACCCGCAGTATGCAGGTAGACAGTGAGTTGAATATTTGCATTGAGGATCCTGCGGTTACGAAGCCGTTGCGGGAGCATTTGTTTGGGGTGCATACGGGGGGTGAAGCGTTTGGATCTGATATGGATGGGATGTTCAAAAGGTGGAATGAGATTCTTGTAGAAAATAACGCCCGAAGAGTGGAGGGACTGCAAAGAAAAATGGCAATGGATTTAAAATCTCCAGTTGCGTCGTTAGTTGAATTTTTGCAAGAGAGTCCTGAAAGAAAGAATTGGGACTGAGCGATGAAGAAAGTAATTATTGTTTTATTTTTTTGTTTTTTTATGTTGGCGTGTTCGAAAAAGGAAGAAAGGATGCTCGAACCTTCGCAAATAGACTTTGCCTACGGTAAATTGGTGTTTAAGTGTGTGTATGAACGCGATTCCTTGCCGGAATTGAACAAGGACGCGGACGTCCTCTATCGGTATGGCCTTTACTTGGAAAAACGTAAAGGACAGAAGGATTACAACGACATCGCCCGCTATTATCGTATCGCGGCTGCACATGATCATTACAAAGCCGCGACTAATCTGCAATATCTGCTGTCAACCGGACAGACCCATTCTCCCGACTCAAGCAAAGAGACCATTGATCTAGCTGAGTACTATGTGGCCAAAGGCATTCCTGGGTCCTATTACGACATGGCGCATTACCTGGAGTTAGGTTATGGCGTCAAACAAGATGTTGCTGCTTCCAGAGCTTACTTTCGGAGGGCTGCCGACTTGGGAAGTCCAGACGCTCAGTATTACATAGGCCGGCTTCTATCTTACGTTCCCAATACGGCTGATATCATGATGGCAATGTACAAGTGTGCGATGGAACAAGGGCATCGATTAGCAGGAAGAAGTTATTCAAGTTATACGAAAGTAATCGGAAAGTATCAAGAAGCTCTGCACGGTTATCATGCGGCAACCCGAAATGGCGACGATCTGAGTGCGTATAGCCTCGCTAATGCATTCAAAGGACCACCTGTGTCTAATGAACTAAGCTATTTGGCATTACATCGAGATGACGAACGCGTCGATCGATACAATAAAATCAGCGACTTCCTGACACGCCACGAACACCTCGGAGCAAAAATCCCCGACCTGGATGACATCGTCCCACTCCCCCCTGCAACCCTTCCCGAGTGGGATGGCACCTTCCAATGGAAACGAGAGCGTGACTCGGCGGTGCCCGTCATTCCTTCCGCAGAGCTGATCGAGAAACTCAGCGCAGAGAAAGGCCTCGACCCTGCCACCGGCCTGCCACTGCCAAAACTCAGCGAGGCCACCTGAGCATTACCGTGTGGATTTGTAAGTGGGCAGTTTGGGAAGTGAATGGATGATAGCGAAGGTACTCAATGAAACGTGATGACATGCGGCGAAACTTGATAAGTAATCGGCTTGGGGTGGGTAGGCTGTTACTGGCGTTTGTCAGCTACTTGCTGATCACGGCCTGCTCAGAAAAAGACGAGCCAATGCCTGAATCTGCGTCGGCGGACTTCGCTTACAGTAGTCTGGAATTCAAGTGCGTTCACGAAAGCGATTCGTTACCGGTATTGGATCAGGACGCGGACATTCTCTATCGGTATGGTATTTACCTGGAAAAACGTAAAGGGCAAAAGGATTACACTGAGATCGCCCGCTATTATCGTCTCGCAGCTGCACACGACCATTACAAAGCTGCGACAAATTTGCAATACCTCCTGTCAACTGGGCAAGCAAGTTCTCCTGGCGCAAGTAAGGAAGTTATCGATCTGGCTGAATATTATGTCGCCAAAGGCATCCCCGGGGCGTACTACGACATGGCGCATTACCTTGAGTTGGGTTATGGCGTTAAACAGGATGTTGCCGCGTCTAGAGCGTATTTTCGGCAGGCAGCCGATTTGGGGAATCCGCACGCCCAATACTACATAGGTAGACTTTTATCTTATGTGCCCAATATGGCAGATGTTATGTTGAAAATGTACAAGTGTGCTATGGAACAAGATAGTGCCCTAGCGGCAAGATACTACGCAGTTTACTCGAACGGCTCGGAGCTATACCAAGAGGCCCTGCGCGCACATCAAACAGCTATCCGAAATGGCAACGTCACTAGCGCACATAGTCTTGAAAATGCTTTTAAAGGACCACCGCCATCTGATGAACTTTACTATATGGCATTAGAACAAGATGACGAACGCGTCGATCGATACGGTAAAATTATGTTTTTTTTGAGTCGCCACGAACACCTCGGAGCAAAAATCCCCGACCTGGATGACATCGTCCCACTCCCCCCTGCAACCCTTCCCGAGTGGGATGGCACCTTCCAATGGAAACGAGAGCGTGACTCGGCGGTTCCCGTCATTCCCTCCGCAGAGCTGATCGAGAAACTGAGCACAGAGAAAGGCCTCGATCCTGCCACCGGCCTGCCACTGCCAAAACCCACCGGGAGCCTTAATTGACCATGGCCCGGCACTGGCTGCCCGCGAATGGGCATTCTGAATAAACGCGGCGCCCTTGCGTCCATCGCGAGCAGGCTCGCTCTTACAGTCGTTCGGTGTCGTTCACAAAATCCGCTGCCGCCACGGATCACTGTGGGAGCCAGCCTGCTGGCGATGGCGTCCTTGAATTCTTAGTAGTCCTCCCCGCGTTCGGTAATGTCCTTCTCGACCATGACCGCATCCGGATCCTGCCCCGCCGGAAACTTGCCTTTGAGATTCCAGGCAAAGGCGATGATCTCGGCAATCGTGCGATACAGCGCTTCCGGAATACTGTCGCCGAGCTCCATCCGCGCCAGCAGTCTCACCAGTTCGGCGTTTTCGTAGATCGGCACTTCATAGTCGCGGGCGATCCGCAGGATTTCTTCCGCCAGTTCTTCGTCACCCTTGGCTGTGAGGGTCGGGGCGTGGCTGCCGTCGTATTTGAGGGCGATGGCCTGGCGTGGGGCGTTGGGAATGTTCATGCGTTTTCGTCGACCCAGCGTTGTTCGAGGCGGGTTTGTGGGCCTTGGGGCGGTTTGCCGTGGTGGCAATCGAGATCGCCGACGTTCAGGCCGCAATCGAGCATGCGCGCGCGCAATGTCGCCAGATTGCTTTCGATGAGGCTGGCGGTGTACGGCCGTTCGGCCCACAGCTGGCTGGACAGGCTGCCCTTGATCAACTGCGCCTGAACCTGAATCGGCCCCAGCGGCTCCATGTCGAAGGCCAGATCGACCCGCCACAATTGTTGTTTCGGCTCGCGTTCGTCGCGGCGTTCCTGAGGTTGATCGCTATCCGGTGCGTCTTCGCGCTGGAACTTGATCTGCAAGGGCACGATGTCCTGCAGATTGCGCATTGGCACTTCCAGCTGCCAGGTGCTCATCAGTCGTCCGTCGTTGGTCACTCCGGTTTGCTCCAGGCTCGATAACTGATGGCTTTGCAGGCGTGAAACCGCTGCCGCGGCGAGGCGCAGCAGGTGTTCGAGATCGTCTTCGCCGTCCGCGCTCTGCAACATCCGTTCGGGCAGTGGAAAACTGGTGGGCGACGGCTTGGCACTGACCTGTCCGAGCATGCCCAACGCGTTGCGTACGAAACTCGGCATCGCCTGGGCCAGGGTGTTGGCGGCGATGATTGCACCGAGATTGGTACTGGCCGGCAGCCCCGGCGTCAGTTGCGCGATCAGCTTGAGCAGGTCGCCTTTCATGTCGGGTGCCAGCGCCGGGTTCTGGCCGGTCAGCAGTTTCGATTCGAGGAACGCACCGCTACCGGCGAGCGCCAGCGCCAAGCCTTTTGGTGTACTCAGTTGGTGAACGTCCGGCAGTCCGGCCAGCAGCTTGTCTACCGCAGCACGCACGTCACTGGAGGTCTGGTTCGAAGGCGGCAGGTTTTGCAGGAGCTTGAGCAAGCCATCTAGAGAACCTTGACGGCTGGTCTGGCTGACCAGTTGCTGGGTCACCGCCAACTGTTCCTGACGGCTGCTCAGCGGTACGAATTTCAGCGTATGCGTGTCCTGCACCTGCGCGCTGAGCAAGGTGCCGATGCGCAAGGGTTGCGGGCTGTCGACACTCAGGGTGCTGCCGCTCAATGCGGTGTTGAGCAGGCTGACCATCGAGCGAAACACCGTCGGTTGGCCGGGCACTTGAGGCAACACCTGGGAGGTCAGCACTTTGCCCTGCAACAGCGTACCGACTGGCAGTTGCGCGGTGTCGATGCGGGTGAGCGTGGCGACGCTGGAAGCAATGGCTTGTTGAACGGTGATCGCCAGATTGCCCGCCGACGGCTGCGTCACGGCGACGCTGGTGCCCTGGGCCAGCGGTTGATTACTGGTGGCCTGGACCGTGGTCTGGCGGCCGCTTTCGAGGGTGACCTTGAGCAATAGCTGGAACGTCTGGTCCGCCTGCTTGAGCGACAGCACTTCAGCCTTGGCGGTCTGGCCCGCCGTGATCAGACCTTCGATGGGCGTCAGCAGCTTGAGCAACTCGCCGCTTACTACCTGTGGGCGCGCAGAAGTCGGGGTGATCTGCGGCAGCGGGAGGATGTTCATTTCGCCTGTCATACGCGGTCACAACCTTGGGAAAATGCACTCTTTAGAGTAGGAGCTGGCATGTATAATGCCGCGCAGTTGTATACAGAGTGCCGGAAACATTGCAATTATTTGATCCAGCTCGTTAGTTCGGGCCGCCATTACCTTTATCCTGCATCTCTTTAACGGCCGCGCCAGAGCCGACTTGAACCGTATAAGGCCCGTGAACCCTTGACCAGTCCTGTCCTGCAAACCGTTGCCCTTGCCTGTGAGCGAGACCTTCGGCTGCTCTTCGAAAATCTCGATTTGCGACTGGCCAGTGGCGAAATGGTACAGATCAGCGGCCCCAACGGCAGCGGCAAGACGAGTCTGTTGCGTCTGTTATCAGGCCTGATGCAGCCGACGGCCGGTGAGGTTCTGCTCAACGGCCAGCCGTTGAACGAGCAACGCACCGAGCTGGCGCGCAATCTGTTGTGGATCGGCCATGCCGCCGGGATCAAGGACTTGCTGACGCCGGAAGAGAACCTGAGTTGGCTCTGTGCCCTGCATCAACCCGCTTCCCATGAAGCGATCCGGGACGCTTTGGCCGCAGGCGGGCTGCGCGGTTTCGAAGATGTGCCTTGTCACACATTGTCCGCCGGCCAGCAACGCCGCGTTGCCTTGGCGCGTTTGTATCTGGAGAGCCCGCCGCTGTGGATTCTCGACGAACCATTCACGGCCCTCGACAAGCAAGGCGTGGCGCAACTCGAAGAGCACCTGGCTGCGCACTGCGAACGCGGTGGGATGGTGGTGTTGACCACTCACCATACGCTGAGCCGCATGCCGGCCGGTTATCGCGACATCGATCTGGGGAAATGGGCCGTATGAGTGTTTTCGGCCTGTTGGTGGCCCGTGAGGCCCGTCTATTGTTCCGCCGTCCTGCTGAACTGGCCAACCCGTTGGTGTTCTTCGCGATTGTGGTTTCGTTGTTCCCGCTGGCGGTCGGTCCCGAGTCTCAATTGTTGCAAACCTTGTCTCCGGGGTTGGTCTGGGTGGCCGCGCTTTTATCGGTCCTGCTCTCGCTGGACGGGCTTTTCCGCAGTGATTTCGAAGACGGATCCCTTGAACAGTGGGTCCTTTCGCCGCACCCCCTGGCTCTTCTGGTTTTGGCCAAGGTGCTGGCACACTGGGCGTTTTCCGGCCTGGCACTG
Source organism: Pseudomonas sp. Sample_16 (assembly GCF_004307665.1). Lineage (NCBI taxonomy): Bacteria > Pseudomonadati > Pseudomonadota > Gammaproteobacteria > Pseudomonadales > Pseudomonadaceae > Pseudomonas > Pseudomonas sp. Sample_16. The sequence continues at coordinate 91,099 of NZ_RCOB01000197.1, read as the reverse complement.
GTTTTGCTCGCACCCTTGCTGGCGTTGATGCTCGGTTTGCCTGCCGCCTGTCTGCCGGTGTTGCTGCTTTCTTTGTTGCTCGGTACACCGGTGCTGAGCCTGCTCGGAGCGGTGGGCGCAGCGCTGACGGTGGGTTTGAAGCGCGGCGGCCTGTTGCTGGCGCTGCTGATTCTGCCGTTGTACATCCCGGTGTTGATCCTTGGCAGTGGCGCCTTGCAGGCCGCCTTGCAAGGCATGCCGGCGACCGGTTATCTGCTGTGGCTGGGTAGCCTGACCGCCCTGGTGATAACCCTGACACCTTTTGCAATAGCTGCTGGCCTGAAGATCAGCGTCGGCGAATAATAACGAGGTCTGGTCATTTTTTGATCACTTCTTTTGAAGAAAGACAGGCCCTGGCTCTTCACAGTAAAGAGCAACCGTGACGGAAACACTATGAACTGGACGTGGTTTCACAAGCTCGGCTCGCCCAAATGGTTTTACGGCATCAGTGGCAAAATGCTGCCATGGCTGAGTGTCGCGGCGTTGCTGCTGATCGGCGTTGGCGTGGTCTGGGGCCTGGCGTTCGCGCCGCCGGACTACCAGCAGGGCAACAGCTTCCGCATCATTTATATCCACGTTCCGGCCGCCATGCTGGCGCAGTCCATCTACGTGATGCTGGCGGTGTGCGGCGTCGTCGGGCTGGTGTGGAAGATGAAACTGGCCGACGTCGCCCTGCAATGCGCAGCGCCCATCGGTGCCTGGATGACTGCCGTGGCGCTGGTCACCGGGGCGATCTGGGGCAAACCGACCTGGGGCTCGTGGTGGGTCTGGGATGCACGACTTACGTCGATGCTTATCCTGCTTTTCCTGTACTTCGGTCTCATTGCGCTGGGCAACGCCATCAGCAATCGTGACAGTGCGGCCAAGGCCTGCGCGGTGCTGGCGATTGTCGGCGTGATCAATATCCCGATCATCAAATACTCGGTGGAGTGGTGGAACACCCTGCACCAGGGCGCGACTTTCACCCTCACCGAAAAACCGGCGATGCCCGCCGAGATGTGGCTGCCATTGCTGCTGACGGCGCTGGGTTTCTACTGCTTCTTCGGCGCGGTATTGCTACTGCGCATGCGCCTTGAAGTGCTCAAGCGCGAAGCACGGGCCAGTTGGGTGAAAGCCGAAGTGCAAAGCAGCCTGGAGGTCGCTCGATGAGTTTTGCGTCATTCGGCGATTTCCTCGCCATGGGCCATCACGGCCTGTATGTCTGGTCGGCCTATGGCATTTGCCTGGCAGTGCTGGCCCTCAACGTGGCGGCGCCGATCCTGGCCCGCAAGCGGTATCTGCAACAAGAGGCGCGTCGTCTGCGCCGGGAGAACGGCAAGTGAATCCCCTGCGTAAAAAGCGTCTGATCATCATTCTGGCGATTCTGGTCGGCGTCGGCGCTGCCGTCGGCCTGGCCCTGAGTGCCCTGCAGCAGAACATCAATCTGTTTTACACACCGACCCAGATCGCCAACGGCGAAGCCCCCCAAGACACGCGCATCCGCGCGGGCGGCATGGTCGAGGCCGGTTCCTTGCAGCGTTCCGGCGACTCGCTGGATGTAAAGTTCGTCGTCACCGACTTCAACAAATCCGTGACCATCGCTTATCGCGGCATCCTCCCGGACCTGTTCCGCGAAGGGCAGGGCATCGTTGCCCTGGGCAAACTCAATGCCGATGGCGTAGTGGTGGCCGATGAAGTGCTGGCCAAGCACGATGAAAAGTACATGCCGCCGGAAGTGACCAAGGCGTTGAAAGACAGCGGTCAATCGGCTCCAACGCCCGCGAAGGAGGGTTGATCCATGACATCCGGCATCTTCATTCCCGAGCTTGGTCATTTGGCCATGATCCTGGCCCTGTGTTTCGCTCTGGTTCAAGCCGTGGTGCCGTTGATCGGTGCCTGGCGCGGTGACCGTTTCTGGATGAGCCTGGCCCAGCCAGCCGCGTGGGGGCAGTTCGCGTTCTTGCTGTTCGCCTTCGGTTGCCTGACCTACGCCTTCATGGTCGACGACTTCTCCGTGGCTTATGTGGCCAATAACTCCAACAGTGCGTTGCCGTGGTATTACAAGTTCAGCGCGGTGTGGGGCGCCCACGAAGGTTCATTGCTGTTGTGGGCCTTGATCCTCGGCGGCTGGACCTTCGCCGTCTCAGTGTTCTCCCGGCAGTTGCCGCAAGTCATGCTGGCCCGCGTCCTGGCGGTGATGGGCATGATCAGTACCGGTTTCCTGCTGTTCCTGATTCTCACGTCGAACCCGTTCAAGCGCATCCTGCCGCAAGTGCCCGGCGATGGCGCCGACCTTAACCCGTTGCTGCAAGACATCGGCCTGATCGTGCACCCGCCGATGCTGTACATGGGCTATGTCGGTTTCTCCGTGGCCTTCGCTTTCGCCATCGCCGCGTTGATGGGCGGGCGACTCGACGCGGCGTGGGCGCGTTGGTCGCGTCCGTGGACCATTGTCGCCTGGGCTTTCCTTGGCATCGGTATCACCCTCGGTTCGTGGTGGGCTTACTACGAACTCGGCTGGGGCGGCTGGTGGTTCTGGGATCCGGTGGAAAACGCCTCGTTCATGCCCTGGCTGGTGGGCACGGCGCTGATTCACTCGCTGGCGGTCACCGAGAAACGCGGCGTGTTCAAGAGCTGGACCGTGCTGCTGGCGATTGCTGCGTTTTCGTTGAGCCTGTTGGGCACTTTCCTCGTGCGTTCCGGTGTGTTGACCTCGGTTCACGCCTTCGCCTCCGACCCGGAACGCGGCGTGTTCATCCTGATCTTCCTGCTGTTTGTGGTCGGCGGTTCGCTGACCCTGTTCGCCTTGCGCGCACCGGTGGTCAAGAGTCAGGTCGGTTTCAACCTGTGGTCCCGGGAAACCTTGCTGCTGGGTAACAACCTGGTGCTGGTGGTGGCGGCGTCGATGATCCTGCTCGGCACGCTGTACCCGTTGATTCTCGATGCCATGACCGGCGCCAAGCTGTCGGTCGGCCCGCCGTACTTCAACGCGCTGTTCATTCCATTGATGGCGTTGCTGATGCTGGTGATGGCGGTCGGCGTGATCGTGCGTTGGAAAGACACCCCGGTGAAATGGCTGGTCAGCATGCTGACCCCGGTGCTGCTCGGCAGTGCCGCGCTGGCGGTGGTGGCCGGCGTTGCCTACGGTGATTTCAATTGGGCAGTGCTGGCGACCTTCATGCTCGCCGCCTGGGTGTTGCTGGCCGGCGTGCGTGACATCTTCGACAAGACGCGCCACAAAGGCCTGATCAAAGGCCTGCCAACCCTGACCCGCAGCTATTGGGGCATGCAGGTGGCGCACCTGGGGATTGCCGTGTGTGCGCTGGGTGTGGTGTTGTCGAGCCAGAACAGTGCCGAACGCGACCTGCGCCTGGCGCCGGGTGAATCCATGGACCTGGGCGGTTACCAGTTCGTGTTCGAAGGCGCCAAGCACTTTGAGGGTCCGAACTTCACGTCCGACAAGGGCACCGTACGGGTGATCCGCGATGGCAAGGAAATCAGCGTGCTGCATCCGGAAAAACGCCTCTACACCGTGCAGAACTCGGTAATGACCGAAGCCGGGATCGACGCCGGTTTCACCCGTGACCTTTACGTCGCACTGGGCGAGCCGCTGGGCGATGGCGCCTGGGCGGTGCGCGTGCACGTCAAACCGTTCGTGCGCTGGATCTGGTTCGGTGGCTTGCTCACGGGCCTGGGCGGGTTGCTGGCGGCGCTGGATCGGCGTTATCGCGTCAAGGTCAAAAGCCGCGTGCGTGAAGCACTGGGCATGTCGGGAGCCACTGCATGAAGCGTTGGTTAATGTTGTTGCCGCTGGCGATTTTTCTGCTGGTGGCGGTGTTCCTCTATCGCGGTTTGTACCTGGACCCGGCCGAGCTGCCTTCGGCCATGATTGGCAAGCCGTTCCCGGAGTTTTCCCTGCCAGCGGTGCAGGGCGATAAAACCCTGACCCGCGCCGACATTCTCGGTAAGCCGGCGCTGGTCAACGTCTGGGGCACCTGGTGCATTTCCTGCCGGGTCGAGCACCCGGTGCTGAACAAACTGGCCGAGAAGGGCGTGGTGATCTACGGCATCAACTACAAGGACGTCAACGCCGATGCCTTGAAGTGGCTGGCGGAATTCCACAACCCGTACCAACTGGACATCCGCGACGACGCCGGCACCCTGGGCCTGAACCTCGGTGTTTACGGCGCTCCGGAAACCTTCTTCATCGACGCCAAGGGCATCATCCGCGACAAGTTCGTCGGCGTGATCGACGAGCAAGTCTGGCGTGAAAAACTGGCGGCCAAGTATCAGGCGCTGGTCGACGAGGCCAAGCCATGAAGCGTTGGATCGCCGCCGTTGTCCTGGGCCTGAGCATGGCCGGTGTGGCCCATGCCGCCATCGACACCTACGAGTTCGCCAAGGAAGGCGACCGCGAGCGTTTTCGCGAACTGACCAAGGAGTTGCGTTGCCCCAAGTGCCAGAACCAGGACATTGCCGATTCCAACGCACCGATCGCCGCTGACTTGCGCAAAGAAATTTTCCGCATGCTTGGCGAGGGCAAGGACAACCAGCAGATCATCGACTTCATGGTCGATCGCTACGGTGATTTCGTCCGTTACAAACCCGCCCTCAACGCCAAGACCGCCTTGCTCTGGTTCGGCCCTGCCGGCCTGCTGCTGGGTGGTTTGGTGATCATCGCGGTGATTGTCCGCCGTCGTCGTGTGCAACGCGCCGATGCCCCGGGCTCGCTTTCTGCCGAGGAGCGCAAGCGCCTCGATCAACTGTTGGATAAAAACCAAGAATGATTGATTTCTGGCTCGCTGCAGGTCTGCTCCTACTGGTGGCCCTGAGTTTTCTGCTGATCCCCATTCTGCGCAGTCGTCGCGCCCAGCTCGAAGAGGATCGTACCGCCCTGAACGTGGCGCTGTATCAGGAGCGCGTGGCTGAGTTGCAGACTCAGCAGGAAGAGGGCGTACTCGACGCCGCGCAAATGGCTGCCGGCCGCGCCGAAGCAGCCCGTGAATTACTCGCCGACACCGAGGGCGTTGCCGCGCCGCGTGTCTCGCGTCTGGGCAAACCGGCACCGCTGTTGGCGGCGATCCTGGTCCCCGTGCTGGGCTTGGCTTTGTACCTGCATTTCGGTGCCAGCGACAAAGTCGAGTTGACCCGGGAATTCTCCCAGGCACCGAAGTCGATGGAAGAAATGACCCAGCGTCTGGAGCGTGCAGTCGCGGCACAGCCAGACTCTGCTGAGGCGCTGTATTTCCTTGGCCGTACGTATATGACTCAGGATCGTCCGGCCGATGCAGCGAAAATTTTCGAGCGCACTGTGAACCTGGCCGGACGTCAGCCCGAATTGTTGGGGCAGTGGGCGCAGGCCTTGTACTTCGCGGATGGCAAGCAGTGGTCGGACAAGATCCAGGCGTTGACTGACGAAGCGTTGAAAGCCGATCCGAAAGAAGTCACCAGTCTCGGATTGTTGGGCATCGCGGCGTTCGAAGGCGAGCGTTACCAGCAAGCGGTCGATTACTGGAATCGCCTGCTGGAGCAATTGCCTGCGGACGATAAATCGCGGATCGCGCTGCAAGGCGGAATTACCCGCGCCACCGAGAAACTGGTCGCCAGCGGTGGTCAGGTGGCCAAGGCGCCAGCGGCCAAGGCATCGGCATTGCTCAAGGTCAGTGTCGATCTGGCTCCGGAGCTCAAGGCCAAGGTGCAGCCCGGTGACAGCGTGTTCATCTTCGCCCGCGCCACTTCCGGCCCACCCGCGCCATTGGCAGCCAAGCGCCTGACCGTGGCCGACCTGCCGGCAACCGTCGAACTGGGCGATGCCGACGCAATGATGCCGCAGTTGAAACTGTCGAACTTCCCTGAAGTCCAACTGGTTGCGCGCATCTCCCGCGCCGGCCAACCAACGGCTGGCGAGTGGATCGGTCGCAGCCAGCCACTGTCCAGCAGCACGACAGCGCCGCAAAAACTGACCATCGACAGCCCGGACAAATAACAGGAATGCAAACATGACCGCCATCGCTCGAATTACCCTGCTCAGCGTTGTTTTAGGGCTGAGCGCTTGTGCGGTTCAACGGCCTCCGATGGAGCAGCCGGCGCCGTCACGGATTCCGCCGTCGCAGCCAAGTACCAAGCCTGCACCGACTACCGTGCCGAGCAAACCGACGACGCCGGCCAAGCCAGCCAAACCGTTGCCTCGCACTTCCGCCAGTTTCGCGCCGCCGCCCGGGGGCAACAGTCACTGGGATCCCAAGCTTGGGGTTTATGTGCTGGATGATCAGCCCAATACCTTTTATCGCCAGCGGACCTATTACCGTTGGGATAATGGCTGGAGCCGTTCGATCAGTCCGAAAGGGCCTTGGGAGGAAACGGATATCCAAGGGGTGCCGGGTGGTTTGGGCCGGCAGTTCGGGCAATGATGCAAAAGGCGACCGTCGAGGTCGCCTTTTTTATGGCCGTTGAAACCGTTGCGCCATCGTCGAACAATGCACGGTCAGGACCGTTTGCCAGTGGCCTTACCAATAAACGACCAATGCCGAGGGTATGTTGATGTCAGGCAGGTTGATCTATCTCATCGGACCTTCCGGTTCGGGCAAGGACAGCCTGTTGGATGCTGCGCGCGCGCGGCTGGCCGAACGTGGCTGCCGCATCGTTCGACGCGTGATCACACGTTCGGCCGAAGCGCTGGGTGAAGCGGCGCTGGGCGTCAGCACGCAGCAGTTCGCCGAGATGGAAGCACAGGGTGCGTTTGCCTTGAGCTGGCATGCCAATGGCCTCTCGTATGGCATCCCGCGGGAAATCGACGATTGGCTGGCCGCTGGCAATGACGTGCTGGTCAACGGCTCGCGCGGGCACTTGCAGAACGCTCGCGCGCGTTATCCGAACATGCACGTGGTGCTGCTGACCGTGGACCAAACCGTGTTGCGTGCACGTTTGTTGGCCCGAGGGCGCGAATCCGTGGCGGAAATCGATGCGCGACTGGCGCGCAATGCCCGTTTCAACAAGCGTGTCCTTGCCGACAACGACCCGACCTTGCGGATACTCGACAATTCCGGAGCCTTGGAAAATACAGTGACGCGCTTGCTTGAATGCATTGATGAGCAATCCGCATGGGCATGATGCTGGCGGCCGGGTCTACCTCGGTTGAATTTCGGTAAAAGCTTCGCCCCGTCATCGATGGGCACTGGCCTGTGTCATCAACAATCCCTGCACATATTCCACAAACGCCCGCGCCTTGGCGCTGGCCATTCTGCCGGTGGGGAACACGGCCCACAGGTCCTGATTGGGCAAGGTCCATTCGTGCATGACTTCACGGACCGCACCGCTGGCCAGCTCCGGCGCGAACATCCACTGCGACGCCATGGTCAGCCCTTGATGGGACAGTACGGCCGCACGCAATCCTTCTGCGGCGCTGATGCGCAGGCGGCCATTGATGATCACCGATTGCTCCTCTCCAGCCCTTTTGAACAGCCAGTTGGCGCTGCCGCCCAGGGTGTAGACGATTGCCTGATGATTGCACAGGTCTGATGGACAAGTGGGTTCAGGGTGTTTTTCGAAGTACGCCGGTGTACCCAGCACGACGCGCCGACATTCGGCGATCTTGCGCGCGGTGAGCCCCGAGTCGCTCAAGGTGCCCATTCGCAGAGCGACATCAACGCCTTCTTCCACCAGATTGACGTTGCGATCATCGAGCATCAGGTCAATGTTCAGTTCCGGGTTCTGCTCAAGAAATGGCCCAAGGTACGGCACGATATGTATTCGGCCGAACGTCACCGCAGTGCAGGCACGCAGATTGCCAGTCAGTCCGCGGGCCGCACCGCGGGCGGCGGCCTCTGCCTCATCGGCTTCTTCGAGGGCGCGTTTGGCCCGCTCGAAGAATGCCAGCCCGGCCTCGGTGGGCGCCAGGCCCCGGGTGGAACGCAACAACAGTCGCACCGCCAGCCGCGATTCGAGTTGCGCGATGATTTTCGACACGGCGGGCTGACCGATATTCAGGCGTCTGGCCGCTGCGGAAAACGACCCGGTTTCCACCACGTAGACAAAGGTTTCCATTGCGCCCAGGCGATCCATCGGTAGTCCTTTTAGAGATTCAATGCACAAGCGAACCTGCTGGCGATAGTCGCCTATCGGTCAGGCCCTGGTCATTGAGTGTAATCGGGGCAGGCTTTGGCGTAACCGGCCACGCCGCTTTCTGCCGGAAAGGAAGAAGCGTCGGATAACACACTTTGTAAAACAGCCGAGCGTCGCGTCTGGCGTTTTTGTGCTTGAGTAAAGATAACTCTAGGGTTACTTTTGATTGGGCCGAAGCAAGGAGGCGGGTGGTGTAGAGCAGGCTATTGATCAAGGAAATGATGGAGGCGGGTTGGACACTGGATCGGGTCACTGGCAGTCATCACATCTTCACTCACCGTTTCAACCCATACACGATTCCCGTTCCCCATCCGAAAAAGGCTTTACCCCTGGGAACGGTCAAGAGCATCAGGAGGCGAGCCGGGCTGTTTTGCCCGCCAGCCAGTTACACAGGAGATCCATAATGCAATATCCAATCTGTATCGAATGGGGCGACGAGAACACTGCCATCGGTATTCAGATCCCCGATATTCCCGGAGCGGTCACGGCCGGGGATACCTTTGAAGATGCTTACAACGCTGCTGTTGAAATTGCCCACATCATGCTGCAGGAAATAGCCGCAGACGGAGAAACGATTCCGATGCCGACTTCGGCGGCGATGCATCGTGCCAATCCGGAATTCGCCGACATGGGCTGGGGCATGCTGGAACTGGACATCTCGCCTTACATGGGCAAAACCGAGAAGGTCAATGTCACCTTGCCCGGCTATGTGATCCAGCGTATCGACCGCTATGTGCGTGAGCACAATGTCAAAAGCCGCTCGTCATTTCTGGCGGATGCGGCGCTGGAGAAGCTGGTTCGGCAATAAGTATTTTCAACTGCACGGCAATCGAGAGCAGGCTCGCTCCCTCAGTGTTCACCCATGACTTGTGGGCGCGAGCCTGCTCTGGATGTTCTGAAACTAAGCCGTCGCCAACGCGACTTTCTGCGAAACACACAGAAACCGCGCCAGCGCCAACAACGCAAACGCACTGCCGACAATCACAATCCACAACCAGCCTCCGTGTTCGTACACCGGGCTGGCCACCGAAGAGCCGAATGCGCCGCCGATGAAGATGCTGGTCATGTACAACGCATTCAGGCGACTGCGGCTTTTTGCATCGAGGGCGTAGACCGCGCGCTGGCCGAGGACCATGTTCATCTGTACGCAGAAATCCAGCAGCACCCCGGTCACGGCGAGGCCGATGACGCTGTAGATCGGGTGGATGAACGCGGGCAAAAAGCTCAGGCTGGCGAACAGCAACGCCAACAGCGAAGCAATGCGAGTATGCCCGGCGTCGGCGAGACGACCAGCGATGGGCGCGGCGATGGCGCCGATGGCTCCAACCAGGGCGAAGATCGCGATCTGGCTTTGCGACAGTCCATGGTTGCGCGCCAGTTCCAGCGGCACGGCAGTCCAGAACAGGCTGAACGTGGCGAACATGCAACCCTGATAAAACGCTCGTTGACGCAACACCGGCTGCCGACGCAACAGCGTCCACAACGAACCCAGCAGTTGGCCGTAGGACGCGCTGTGATTAGGCTGGCGCTTGGGAATGGTCACCGCCAGGACAATGCTGATCGCGGCCATCAAGATCGCCGCGATCACGAACATCGCTCGCCAGCCGAAATGGTCGGCGACGACACTGGAAACCGGTCGGGCCAGCAAAATCCCCAGCAACAAACCACCCATGATCCCGCCGACCACGCGCCCGCGAGACTCTTCCGGCGCCAGATGCGCGGCCAGTGGAATCAGGATCTGTACCGATACCGAACTGAACCCCACCAGCAGCGAAATCAGCAAAAACACGTTCGGCTGATCGGTGAACGCCGCGCCCAGCAGGCTGGCAATCGCTATCAGTGTGGTGATGATCATCAGCCGGCGATTTTCCAGGAGATCGCCCAAGGGCACCAGGAAAAACAGGCCCAACGCATAGCCGATCTGGGTCAGCGAAACGATCAGGCTGGCCATGGTGTTGGTCAGGCCGATGTCTGGAGCAATCAGGCCGATGATCGGTTGGGCATAGTAGATGTTGGCGACAATGGCGCCGCAACAGAAGGCGAACAGCAGCACCATGCCTCGGGTCATTGTCGCGGTGCCGTGAGGCACCTGGGTCGCGGGTTTCATAATGTGTCTCTTAGTACAGAGGGGATGCGCGCAGGGTAAGGGCCTGGCCGAAACGGCGGAAGAGGGATTGCAGTGATAGTAGTCATTCCATTGCGGAATGAGAGACGGGCTTGCGTTCTATAAAAGGCAAAAAGGCGACCTGCCCGGGTCGCCTTTTTTTGGGGCCCGAACTCAAGGTTTACGGAGCATAAATCTGGTCGAAAACACCGCCATCATTGAAGTGGGTTTTCTGCACGGTGCGCCAGTCACCGAAGGTCTTTTCCACCGACAGGAAGTCGACTTTCGGGAAGCGGTCGGTGTATTTGGCCAGCACGGCCGGGTCGCGCGGACGCAGGTAGTTGGCCGCTGCGATTTCCTGGCCTTGCGGCGACCACAGGTATTTCAGGTATTCCTCGGCAGCGGCGCGGGTGCCTTTCTTGTCGACGGTTTTGTCGACCACGGACACCGGTGGCTCGGCTTCAGCGGAGACGCTTGGGTAGATCACTTCGAACTGGTCGCGGCCGAATTCGCGGGCGATCATTTCCGCTTCGTTTTCAAAGGTCACCAGCACGTCGCCGATCTGGTTGGTCATGAACGTCGTCGTAGCGGCGCGGCCACCGGTGTCCAGTACAGGCGCTTGCTTGAACAGCTTGCCGACGAAGTCTTTGGCCTTGTTTTCGTCGCCGCCGTTTTTCAGCACATAGCCCCACGCCGACAGGTAGGTGTAGCGACCGTTACCGGAAGTTTTCGGGTTCGGCACGATGACTTGCACGCCATCCTTGAGCAAGTCCGGCCAGTCTTTCAGGGCTTTCGGGTTGCCCTTGCGCACGATGAACACCGTGGCTGAAGTGAACGGTGCACTGTTGTTCGGCAGGCGGGTGACCCAGTTGTCCGGCACCAGTTTGCCGTTGTCCGCCAGGGCGTTGATGTCGGTGGCCATGTTCATGGTGATCACGTCAGCCGGCAAACCATCGATGACTGAGCGCGCCTGTTTGCTGGAACCGCCGAACGACATTTGCAGAGTGATGTTTTCGTTGTGCTCGGCTTGCCAGTGCTTCTGGAACGCAGTGTTGTAGTCCTTGTAGAAATCGCGCATCACGTCGTAGGAAACGTTGAGCAGGGTCGGTGCAGCCTGAACCACGCTAGACAGGGCCAGGCCAGCCGCCAGGAATGAAGCGCCAAAGAGTTTTTTCACTGCGAATTCCTTGTTCTATTAAAAATGAGAGGCAATTTGCCAGCGACTATAGCCGGGCTCGCATAGGCCTTTAAAGATTAAAAAGCACTTTGCTTATTCCATTTTTTTGAACAGCGCGTTGCCACAACGGGAGCAGAAGGCGGCACCGTGTTCGTGGCTGTTTTTCCGGCACACCGGGCAATCATGTTGCAGCTGTTCGCCGCGCATGGCGTTGGCCAATTCGGCGGTGAAAATCCCGGTGGGCACGGCAATGATCGAGTAACCGGTGATCATCACCAGCGACGAAACCACCTGGCCCAGCGGGGTTTTCGGCACGATGTCACCGAACCCCACGGTGGTCAGGGTCACAATCGCCCAATAGATGCCTTTGGGAATGCTGGTAAAGCCATGTTCCGGACCTTCGATCACGTACATCAGCGTGCCGAACACCGTCACCAGTGTGCAGACACTGACCAGAAACACCACGATCTTCTGCTTGCTGCCACGCAACGCCGACATCAAGTAGTTGGCTTGCTTGAGGTAAGGACTGAGCTTGAGCACGCGGAAGATCCGCAGCATCCGAATGATCCGGATGATCAGCAGGTACTGCGCATCGGCGTAATACAGCGCGAGGATCCCGGGCACGATCGCCAGCAGATCCACCAGCCCGTAAAAACTGAAGGCATAGCGCAAAGGCTTGGGTGAGCAGTACAGGCGCAGGATGTATTCGCCGAGGAAAATGACCGTAAAACCCCACTCGATATAGGCAAGTACATCGGCGTAGTTTTTGTGAATGCTGTCGATGCTGTCGAGCATCACGACCACCAGGCTGGCGAGGATGATCAACAGCAGAATGCCGTCGAAACGCCGGCCGGCCTTGGTGTCGCTCTGGAAAATCATGACGTAAAGGTCTTCACGCCAATTTTTGCTGCTGTTCATGGAAAACGCCTGACTCGATGATCAGCGCAGCCTAGGTTGATTCTCCTCCAGAGTGCAAGGCGTATGGGGGACAGTGGCCTTGGCAAATATTTGCGCAACACTGCCAACCAGCCAGCAGGCAAGGATGAATGGCGCGGTCAGCGTCGGCATGCCGGCGGCGGCAAACATCGGTGTCAGCAGCAGCGCCAGTCCGATGCCGACCAGCGGCAGCCACGGGTGCTGGCGTTGCGAGCTGAGGGCGAGGGCGGCGAGTACGGCGTTGTATCCACCGAGGCCGAGCAACGCATTGTAGAAATCATGATTCAACATGCTCCAGCCCATGCCCGCGACAGAGGCCAGCAATGCCCAACAGAACGCACGGCGATCAGCGATCAGCAATCCGGCTGCAATCATCGCACCTGCCAGCGGATGACCGAGGAACATCACCTGGCCAATGCCTTTGAGCGGTGCGGCCAGCATGTTCAGCGGGCTGACTTCGATCAAGTGCGCTGTTGTCGACGGTGTCGCGAAACACAGCAGCAGCCAGCCCAGCACGACGAAGGGCGTGGTGTAGGCGGGCAGGTACTGGCTGAGTCGCACGCGCTTGATCCACTGTTGCGTGATCATTGCGCTCAGGCCTCCAGCGGCCAGAATCAGCGGCGGCATCAGCGCCGACCAAGGGAAATACAGGCTCAGCAGCAGACCGAGCAGCACGCCGTTGTAGCTGAACAACCCGGCCTGGCGATCAGCCTTGGCATAGTTGCGGCGTTGCGCGGTGAGCAAACCGGCGACGCCGCCAAGCATTGCTCCGCCAAGCAGGGCCGGGGCGGTGAACAGGATGGCTGAAAGAATCAGCAAACCGCACAGCGGATTGCGCTGGAGGAAAATCTGGCTGAAGCCGTTGAGCAAGGCTTCGGCCCAGTCGGGGCAGTGGGTATTGAAGTGATTGGCAGGCATGATGAAGTCTAGGGCAGTGGGAAAAACCAAGGTCTTGCACGAACTTTGTGGCGAGGGAGCTCGCTCCCGCTGGGCTGCGAAGCAGCCCAACTCGCTCAATGCGGTTTCTCTGTGGAACCCGTCATCAAAGCGACGACTGCTGCGCAGCCGAGCGGGAGCGAGCTCCCGCGCCACAGGCGTTGATCTTTAAATCAATGTTTCGATGCGCAAGGAGTTAGTCGACCCCGGCTGCCCAAACGGCACACCCGCAGTGATCAACAACGTGTCGCCGCGCTGCGCCATTCCTTGGGCCTGGGCGATCTCCAGCGCTGTGGAGCAGACTTCATCGACCTGACGCAGGCGATCGTTGACTACCGAGTGCACACCCCAGGCCACGGTCAGGCGACGAGCGGTTTGCAGGTTCGGTGTCAGGTTGAGGATCGGCACGGTCGGCCGTTCACGCGCAGCGCGCAAACTCGAAGTGCCCGACTCGCTGTAATTCACCAATACCGCCACCGGCAATACGTTGCTGATCCGGCGGATCGCGCAACTGATGGCATCGGAAACCGTGGCCTCGGCTTTCGGGCGGCTGACGTCGAGTTGTGCCTGATAGTCAGGGCCGTTTTCCACTTGGCGGATGATCTTGCTCATCATCTGCACGGCTTCGAGCGGGTATTCGCCAGACGCCGTTTCCGCCGACAGCATCACCGCGTCCGCACCTTCGGCTACGGCGTTGGCCACGTCGGTAACCTCGGCGCGGGTCGGGGCCGGTGAGAAGCGCATCGACTCCAGCATTTGCGTGGCCACCACCACCGGTTTACCGAGTTCGCGGCAGGTGCTGATGATGTTTTTCTGGATCTGCGGCACGCTTTCCGCCGGGACTTCCACGCCCAGGTCGCCGCGCGCGACCATGATCGCGTCGCTCAACTCGGCGATTTCCCGCAGTTGTTCAACCGCCGAAGGTTTCTCGATCTTGGCCATCAGGAACGCTTTATCGCCGATCAGTGTACGGGCTTCGCGGATGTCGTCCGGGCGCTGTACGAACGACAGCGCCACCCAGTCCACACCCAACTCCAGGCCGAAACTCAGATCGCGACGATCCTTGGCGGTCAGCGGACTCAGGTCGAGCACTGCTTGCGGCACGTTCACCCCTTTGCGATCCGACAGTTCGCCGCCATTGAGCACCGTGGTGTCGATGGCGTCGGCGTACTTGGTGACCACCCGCAGGCGCAGCTTGCCGTCGTCCAGCAGCAGGTCCATGCCCGGCTCCAGCGCCGCAATGATCTCCGGATGTGGCAGGTTGACCCGGCGCTCATCGCCTGGCGTGGTATCCAGGTCCAGGCGCAGGGCCTGGCCGCGCACCAGTTGCACCTTGCCCTCGGCGAACTTGCCGACCCGCAGTTTCGGGCCTTGCAGGTCCATCAGGATCCCCAGCGGGTAATTCAACTGGCGCTCGACCTCGCGGATCCACTGGTAGCGCTGGGCATGGTCGGCGTGATCGCCGTGGCTGAAGTTCAGGCGGAAGATGTTGACCCCCGCCAGCACCAACTCGCGGATGTCGTCGATACCGTCGATGGCCGGGCCGAGGGTGGCGAGGATTTTGACCTTTTTATCAGGCGTCATGATGTTGGGCTCTCGAGGATCAGGATGGCGCGGAAGTCGTTGACATTGGTACGGGTCGGCTCGGTGACGATCAATGCGTCGAGCGCCTCGAAGTAGCCATAGCCATTGTTGTTGTCCAACTCGTCGCTGGCGCTCAAGCCAAGGGCGGCGGCGCGGGCGTAGCTGTCGGGGGTCATGATGGCGCCGGCGTTGTCTTCGGAACCATCGATGCCATCGGTGTCACCGGCCAGCGCGTAGACGCCGGGCAGGCCTTTGAGGCTGTCGGTCAGGCTGAGCAGGAACTCGGCGTTGCGTCCGCCACGGCCGTTGCCGCGCACGGTGACGGTGGTTTCGCCGCCGGAAAGAATCACGCAGGGCGCCGCCAGCGGTTGGCCGTGCAGGACGATCTGCCGGGCGATGCCGGCGTGGACCTTCGCCACGTCTCGGGATTCACCTTCCAGGTCGCCGAGGATCAGCGGGCTGAAGCCGGCCTGACGGCATTTCACGGCCGCCGCTTCCAGTGACTGCTGCGGGCGGGCGATCAACTGGAAATGGCTGCGGGCCAGGCTCGGATCGCCAGGCTTGACCGTTTCCGACTCCGGACTTTGCAGCCAGGTGCGCACCGAGGCCGGTACTTCGATGTGGTAGCGCTTGAGGATCGCCAGCGCTTCGGCGGACGTACTCGGGTCGGCCACGGTAGGGCCGGAGGCGATGACCGTGGCGAGGTCGCCCGGCACATCGGAAATCGCGTAGGTATAAACAGTGGCCGGCCAGCAGGCTTTGCCCAGCCGTCCACCTTTGATCGCCGAGAGGTGCTTGCGCACGCAGTTCATCTCGCCAATGGTTGCGCCGGATTTGAGCAGGGCTTTGTTGATCGATTGCTTGTCGGCCAGGGTGATGCCCTCGGCCGGCAGTGCCAGAAGGGCTGAGCCGCCACCGGAGAGCAGGAAGATCACCCGGTCGGTTTCCGTCAGGTTGCTGACCAGTTCGAATACGCGCTTGGCCACGGCTTGACCGGCCGCGTCAGGCACGGGGTGTGCGGCTTCGACCACTTCGATTTTTTCGCAGGGGGCGCCGTGACCGTAACGGGTCACCACCAGACCGGAGACTTCACCCTGCCAGCAGCGTTCGACCACCTGGGCCATGGCGGCTGCGGCTTTACCGGCACCGATGACGATCACTCGACCACTGCGGTCGGCAGGCAAATGAGCTTCGAGGACTTGCTGCGGATGCGCCGCGTCGATGGCTGTGGCAAACAGCTCGCGCAGCAGTTGTTGCGGATCGACCGACATGGCGGGCTCCCAATCTTATTGTTCTTGGTTAATGCTGATGATCGTTCCCACGCTCTGCGTGGGAATGCCTCAATGGACGCTCTGCGTCCGCTTTGGGACGCAGAGCGTCCCGGGCTGCATTCCCACGCAGAGCGTGGGAACGAGCGGCGGGGCAGGATTAGTTCTTATCGCGAATCGAGAAATTCGCCATGTGTTCCAGGCCCTTGATCAGCGCCGAGTGGTCCCAGTTGCTGCCACCGATGGCCGCGCAGGTGCTGAACACTTGCTGGGCGTTGGCGGTGTTCGGCAGATTGATGTTCAGTTCCTTGGCACCTTGCAGGGCCAGGTTCAGGTCCTTCTGGTGCAGGCTGATGCGGAAGCCTGGATCAAAGGTGCCCTTGATCATGCGCTCGCCGTGCACTTCGAGGATCTTCGACGAAGCGAAACCGCCCATCAGTGCTTCACGCACCTTGGCTGGGTCGGCACCGTTCTTCGCCGCGAACAGCAGGGCTTCGGCCACTGCCTGGATGTTCAGCGCAACGATGATCTGGTTCGCCACTTTCGCGGTCTGACCGTCGCCGTTACCACCAACCAGGGTGATGTTCTTGCCCATTGCCTGGAACAGCGGCAAGGCGCGTTCGAAGGCATCGGCATCGCCGCCGACCATGATGCTCAGGGTCGCAGCCTTGGCGCCAACTTCACCGCCGGACACCGGGGCGTCGAGGTATTGCGCGCCTTTCTCGTTGATCTTGGCCGCGAAAGCCTTGGTGGCGGTCGGCGAAATCGAGCTCATGTCGATCACGACTTTGCCTTTGCCGATACCCGCGGCAATGCCGTCGGCGCGGAACAGCACGTCATCGACCTGCGGGGTATCCGGCACCATGACGATGATGAATTCAGCTTCCTGGGCGACTTCTTTCGGGTTCGCCAGGGCAACGGCGCCAGCAGCGACCAGATCGGCAGGCGCGGCGTCGTGGTGTGCCGACAGGAACAGGCTGTGACCGGCTTTCTGCAGGTTCGCCGCCATTGGGTGGCCCATGATGCCGGTGCCGATAAATCCGATTTTAGCCATGAAAAAATCCTCTTGTTTTTGTGTAGCCAAATAATGTGCCGAACACACTTTGTGGCGAGGGAGCTTGCTCCCGCTCGGCTGCGAAGCAGTCGTAGATCCTGAGAACCGGTTCTGCCCGAATCACCATAGTGAATGGCTGTTGGGGGCGCTTCGCACCCCAGCGGGAGCAAGCTCCCTCGCCACAGAGGCCCGGTTTAAACTCAGATCGCGTTATGGGTTTTCAACCAGCCGAGGCCGGCTTCAGTGGTGGTCAGCGGCTTGTATTCGCAGCCGACCCAACCCTGGTAACCGATGCGGTCCAGGTGTTCGAACAGGAAGCGGTAGTTGATCTCACCGGTGCCTGGTTCGTTGCGCCCCGGGTTGTCCGCGAGCTGTACATGGTTGATCTCGCCCAGATGCGATTGCAGGGTGCGGGCCAGGTCGCCTTCCATGATTTGCATGTGGTAGATGTCGTATTGCAGGAACAGGTTGGCGCTGCCGACCTGCTCGCGAATCGACAGGGCTTGCGCGGTGTTGTTCAGGTAGAAGCCCGGGATGTCGCGGGTGTTGATCGCTTCCATCACCAGTTTGATGCCCGCCGCTTGCAGCTTGTCGGCGGCGTACTTGAGGTTGGCGACGAAGGTCTTCTCTACAGTGGCATCGTCCACGCCTTGCGGACGAATGCCGGCCAGGCAGTTGACCTGGGAGTTGCCCAGCACTTGCGCGTAAGCGATGGCCAGGTCGACTCCGGCGCGGAATTCTTCAACCCGGTCCGGCAGGCACGCGATGCCGCGTTCGCCCTTGGCCCAGTCACCGGCCGGCAGATTGAACAGCACTTGGGTCAGACCGTTGGCGTCGAGCCTGGCCTTGATTTCGGCCGAGCTGAAGTCGTACGGGAACAGGTATTCGACACCACTGAAACCGGCCTTGGCGGCGGCGTCGAAACGGGCAAGGAAATCCTGTTCGGTGAACAGCATGGACAGGTTGGCTGCGAAACGCGGCATGGTGGTCTCCCGTTTTAGGTTCTCGTTCCCACGCTCTGCGTGGGAATGCCTCAATGGACGCTCTGCGTCCGCTTTGGGACGCAGAGCGTCCCGGGCTGCATTCCCACGCAGAGCGTGGGAACGATCATTCAGAGCGGTCAGCAGTTAATCAAGCAACGAAATCGCCGTTGGCGCATCGTTGCCGACCAGCGCCAGGTCTTCGAATTCGTTGACGGCGTTGATCTCGGTGCCCATGGAAATGTTGGTCACGCGTTCCAGAATAATCTCAACGATGACGGGCACCTTGAACTCTTCGATCAGTTCCTGAGCCTTGCGCAGGGCAGGCTGGATCTGAGCCGGTTCGAACACACGCAGTGCCTTGCAACCGAGGCCTTCGGCAACCGCGACGTGGTCGACACCGTAACCGTTGAGTTCCGGCGCGTTGAGGTTATCGAAGGACAGCTGCACGCAGTAATCCATGTCGAAACCGCGCTGTGCCTGACGAATCAGACCCAGGTACGAGTTGTTTACCACAACATGAATGTACGGCAGCTTGAACTGCGCGCCCACTGCCAATTCTTCGATCATGAACTGGAAGTCATAGTCCCCCGACAGGGCCACGACTTTACGGTTCGGATCAGCCTTGACCACACCCAGCGCTGCCGGAATGGTCCAGCCGAGCGGGCCGGCCTGACCGCAGTTGATCCAGTGACGCGGTTTGTAGACGTGCAGGAACTGCGCGCCGGCAATCTGCGACAGACCGATGGTGCTGACGTAGCAAGTGTCTTTGCCGAACACCTGGTTCATCTCTTCGTAAACGCGCTGCGGCTTGACCGGCACGTTGTCGAAGTGAGTCTTGCGTTGCAGGCTGGCCTTGCGCTGCTGGCAATCCTGCAGCCAGGCACTGCGGTTCTTCAGTTTGCCGGCGGCTTGCCATTCGCGAGCGACTTCGATGAACACGGTCAGCGCGGCGGCAGCGTCGGAAACGATGCCCAGGTCCGGGGTGAACACGCGGCCGATCTGCGTGCCTTCGATGTCGACGTGAATGAACTTGCGGCCTTCGGTATAGACATCGACCGAACCGGTATGACGGTTGGCCCAGCGGTTACCAATGCCCAGGACTACGTCGGATTTCAGCATCGTTGCGTTTCCGTAACGGTGCGAGGTTTGAAGGCCGACCATGCCGACCATCAGTGGGTGATCGTCCGGGATCGTACCCCAGCCCATCAGGGTCGGGATGACCGGGATACCGGTCAGCTCGGCGAATTCCACCAGCAGGTCACTGGCGTCGGCATTGATGATCCCGCCACCGGCTACCAGCAATGGGCGTTCGGCCTGATCCAGCAAGGCCAGAGCCTTCTCGACCTGGACGCGACTGGCGGTCGGCTTGGCCAGCGGCAGTGGCTGGTAAGCGTCGATGTCGAATTCGATTTCAGCCATCTGCACGTCGAACGGCAGGTCGATCAGCACAGGACCAGGGCGGCCGGAGCGCATTTCATAAAAGGCTTTCTGGAACGCGTAGGGCACCTGGCCCGGTTCGAGAACGGTGGTTGCCCATTTGGTCACTGGCTTGACGATGCTGGTGATGTCGACAGCCTGGAAGTCTTCCTTGTGCATACGGGCGCGGGGTGCTTGCCCGGTGATGCAGAGGATTGGAATCGAGTCGGCCGAGGCGCTGTAGAGCCCGGTGACCATGTCGGTGCCGGCAGGGCCGGAAGTACCGATGCACACGCCGATGTTGCCGGCCTTGGTGCGGGTGTAACCCTCGGCCATGTGCGAGGCGCCTTCAACGTGGCGAGCGAGTACGTGATCGATGCCGCCGACCTTTTGCAGGGCGGAGTACAGCGGGTTGATGGCAGCACCCGGGATGCCAAAAGCGGTATCAACCCCTTCACGGCGCATCACCAGAACGGCGGCTTCGATTGCTCTCATTTTGCTCATGGTTTTGTGCCTCTTTACGTTTTGTAATTGTATACAAGTGGCTTTGCGCAGAGTGTATTCACGGCGGACGGCGCAGGTCAATCCATTTTCTCAAGCGCTCGTTTCATTCGTCGGAAGCCCGTTCTACTGTGGCTTTTCGTCGCATGTGGCGCTTTTCGATAATTATTGTATACAAAAAAATAATTCATTGTGTTCTATTTGTGGCATCGGACTGCGGCACAACGGCGCAGTCCCACGGCTTTCCGAAAAACAAAATGAGGACGGCACCATGAGCGCTTTAACCTTGAAAGTCGCAGTCAACCTGGTCAACGAGGCCATCACCGCAGGGCGTGCAATCTGCGCAGCGCCCTTGACCATCGCCGTGCTGGACGCAGGCGGACACCTGATCACCCTGCAACGCGAAGACGGCGCCAGCCTGCTGCGCCCGCAGGTCGCCATCGGCAAAGCCTGGGGCGCTATCGCCCTGGGCAAGGGCTCACGCCTGTTGGCACTGGACGCGCAACAGCGCCCGGCCTTCATCGCCGCGTTGAACAGCCTGGGCCAGGGCAGTGTGGTGCCGGCACCCGGAGGTGTGCTGATTCGGAATCAGGACGGGAACGTGCTTGGGGCGGTAGGCATCAGCGGGGATCTGTCGGATGTGGATGAGCAGTGTGCGATCACTGCGATCGAGGCGTTGGGGTTGAGGGCGGATGCGGGGGTTGTGGCTTGATCTTTGGCGACTGAACCAGCGTCATCGCTGGCAAGCCAGCTCCCACAAGGATTGGGGTGTTCACATATTTTGCGGACACCATCAGACCTGTGGGAGCTGGCTTGCCAGCGATTGCAATCTGCCAGACACCCCCAGCTAAAAGTGTGTGTTACCGCTCAGAGTTTCCCGGTCTAGCCTTTTCATGAGTTCATCATGAGAGAGGCAACGGAATGCCTGATTTCCCCGCATCAAACCGTCTGCGAACAGGCCGCTATGCCGAGCCCAGTCGAATCTATTTGCTGACGACCAACACGCTGGATCGAGAGCCGATTTTTACTGACTTCTTTTTGGGCAGATTGGTGGTTCATCAATTTCGCCGGGCACAGAATCTGGGATTGGCAAAATCACTGGCCTGGGTGGTCATGCCAGACCATTTTCATTGGCTGGTCGAACTGGAAAACTCCTCACTGCGCAGACTAATGCGCGAGACAAAGTCGCTTGTTACTCGAGAGGTGAATTTTTTCAGTAACAGGAACGGGCCGCTTTGGCAGCAGGGCTTTCACGACCGTGCGTTAAGGCGGGAAGATGATCTGGTGAAGATGGCGCGCTATGTAGTGGCCAACCCCTTGCGGGCTGGTCTGGTCGAGAGAATTGGTGATTACCCGCTGTGGGACGCCGTCTGGGTTTGAGTCAATATCGAGTCGCCTTCATCGCTGGCAAGCCAGCTCCCACAGCGAAGTGTGTCGTTCACAAGATTGGGTGCAACACAAAAACCTGTGGGAGCTGGCTTGCCAGCGATGGGCCACCACGGACTATCAATCCGGCTCACACCCCTTCAACACCAACCGAATAATCGTCTGCGCAGCCGCTTCGTAATCCTCTTCGTCGAGCTTGGCCTTGCCGGTGATGGCGGTGATTTGCCAGTCGAAGTCGGCGTAGGTCTGGGTCGCAGCCCAGATACTGAACATCAGGTGGTTGGGGTCGATCGGGGCGATCTGGCCGCGGTCGATCCAGCTCTGGATGCACTCGATGTTGTGCTTGGCCTGGCTGTTGAGCTGTTCCACCAGGTCGGTGCTCAGGTGCGGTGCGCCGTGCATGATTTCGCTGGCAAACACCTTGGAGGCGAAAGGCAGGTCGCGGGAGATGCGGATTTTCGAGCGAATGTAGCCGCTCAGCACTTCGCTGGGCACGCCGTCGGGGTTGAATGGCGTCGAGGCTTGAAGGATCGGTTCGATGATACTTTCCAGGACCTCGCGGTAGAGGTTTTCCTTGGATTTGAAGTAGTAGTAGACGTTGGGCTTGGGCAATCCCGCCTTGGCTGCGATATCGCTGGTTTTGGTCGCTGCGAAGCCCTTGTCGGCAAATTCTTCACTGGCGGCACGCAGGATCAGTTGTTTGTTGCGCTCGCGGATGGTGCTCATAAACCAGGGGGTTCCTTGCCTGTTCTGGCGGTTGCGCATGGTAGCACCGGCGTTCGGCGGCGCTCAAGAATGCACCATGCGGCGCTCGGCCACGCTATGCTGCACCGCATTTACTGAAGAAGGAAACCGATTCATGGCAGGAAGCAGTTTGCTGTTGCTGATCGACGACATTGCTGCGGTGCTGGATGACGTGGCCCTGATGACCAAAATGGCCGCCAAGAAGACGGCCGGCGTGCTGGGTGATGATCTGGCGCTCAATGCCCAGCAGGTCAGCGGTGTGCGTGCCGAACGGGAAATTCCGGTGGTGTGGGCGGTAGCCAAGGGCTCGTTCATCAACAAGCTGATTCTGGTGCCGTCGGCAATTGCCATCAGCGCGTTCATCCCATGGCTGGTCACGCCATTGTTGATGGTCGGTGGCGCTTATCTGTGTTTCGAAGGCTTCGAGAAACTTGCGCACAAGTTCTTGCACAGCAAAGCCGAAGATCAGGCTGAACATGCTGAACTGGTCGAGGCGGTAGCGGACCCGGCGGTGGACCTGGTGGCGTTCGAGAAGGACAAGATCAAAGGCGCCATTCGTACCGATTTCATCCTTTCCGCAGAAATCATTGCCATTACCCTTGGCGTTGTCGCTGACTCGGCGCTGACCCAGCAAATCGTCGTGCTCTCGGGCATCGCCATTGTCATGACTGTCGGCGTATACGGGCTGGTGGCCGGCATCGTCAAGCTCGATGATCTAGGCCTGTGGCTGACACAGAAACCCGGCCAAGTGGCCAAAAACATCGGCGGCGGGATTCTACGCGCGGCGCCGTACATGATGAAAAGCCTGTCGGTGATCGGCACGGCGGCGATGTTCCTGGTGGGTGGCGGCATCCTGACCCACGGCGTGCCGGTGGTGCATCACTGGATCGAAAGTGTCAGCGCAGCGGCGGGCGGTGCCGGGTTTATCGTGCCAACGTTGCTCAATGCGGTCGCGGGAATTGTGGCTGGGGCGGTGGTGTTGCTTGGGGTGATGGCTATCAGCAAAATCTGGAAAGTTGCGAGAGGCTGAAAATAACGCAGCCTGCGATAGATCCTACAGGCTGCGATCTTGGCGATGTATGCCGCGCAAAATGAAAAAGGCCCTTCGACTGGAATCGAATGGCCTTTTTTGTTGCCGCCGAATTACTCGGCTATCTGCAGTTTGCGCGACTCGGTGTACACGTAACGCACCTTCTCGTACTCGAACGGCGAGTTCAGCTGGCCATAGCGGAAGCTGGTCTGATAGCGCTTGTCGACGCCACGCAGGACCCAGACTTCCGGATGGTTGGAGCTGACTTCGGCAACGTTGAGGAAGTTGATTGCGTTCTCGGCGCTGTAATCGACCAACAAGCCGCCAGTGTCACGCAGGTTCGACGGGCCAAGTATCGGCAGTACGAAGTAGGCGCCGCCCGGAACACCATAGAAGCCCAGCGTCTGGCCGAAGTCCTCGCTCTGGCGTGGCAGGCCCATGGCGGTGGCCGGGTCCCACAGGCCGGCGATACCAATGGTGGTGTTGAGCAGCAGCCGACCGGTGATCTCCATGGAGCGCTGGCCCTTGAACTGCAACAGGCTGTTCAACAGGTTTGGCACGTCGCCCAGGTTATTGAAGAAGTTGCTGACGCCGGTACGCAAAAAGCTCGGCGTGATGTAGCGATAGCCATCGACCACCGGCAGGAACACCCATTGGTCGAACCGGTAGTTGAAGTGGTAAACGCGACGGTTCCATTCTTCCAGCGGGTCATAGACGTTCAGTGCGCTGAGCGTCGAACGTTCGAACTCACGCTGATCCAGCCCCGGGTTGAATTTGAGTTTGCTCAACGGCTCCTTGAAACCGTCACTGTCGACAACGACTGGAGCATTGGCTTTGCTGTTGTCGGCATTGGCAACGCCTGCACAGAGTAACGCAGCGATAAGCAGGAGATATTTAGCCACGGAAGAACTCCAGCATGGCGTCGCTGTTGACGCGGTAGTTAAGGTTGCCGCAATGGCCGCCCAGCGGGTAAACGGTCAAGCGATCGCCGAACGTCTGGCGCAGGAACCCGAGGTCACCCGGGCCGAGGATCACGTCGTCAGCGTTGTGCATGACGGCAATTTTCGGGCTGTCGCGCAGGTAATCCTTCAGTGCGTACAAGCTCACCTGGTCGATCAGTTGCAGCAGGCTGCCACCGTCGGTGCGCGCACGCCACATCGGGATCACCTGTTCAGTGATGTAGCAGTCGAAATCACACTGCAATGCACGCTTGAGGTACGGGGTGAGACTGGTGCCTTCTGTAATCGGTGTTTTCGGGGGAGTGATCAGGCCGCGGCGGTTGATCAGGTCCGAGGTAAAGGCGATATCGGCCGCCGAGAAGCGGAACGAGGTACCGATCAGCATGGCCATCTGTTCGTTGGTGAGGTGCTGCTTGGACTGCTGGAAGTCGTAGAGCAGGGCATCGTTGAGGTCGATGTAGCCCTTTTGTTGGAAGTAGCGGGTCAACTTGTTCAGTACCAGCTCATAGAAGGTAGTGGTGTTGTTGATGCCCTTGACCTCGGTCTGTACCAGTTTGTCGAGATTGGTGATCGAGGTGTAGAGGTTGACCGGCGGGTTGAGCAGCAGCACCTTCTTGAAATTGAAGCTGCGGCGGGTTTCGTCCAGATGCGCGACGAAGGCTGCATCCAATGCGCCGAGGCTGTAACCGGTCAGGTAGAAATCGGTTACCGGTACGTTAGGGTTCTGCGCCCGCACGGATTGCATCACCCGGTACATGTCTTCGGCATCTTCCTTGGTGATGCCCGGGGTCGCGAAGCGGGACGCGGCGCTCATGAAGTCGAAACTGGTGGGCGACGACAATTGCACCACGTGGTAACCGGCTTTGTAGTAGAGCTTTTTCAGGTATTCGTTGAGGCTGCTGTCGTAGCGCGCGCCCGTGCCGGCGATCAGGAAAATCAGCGGTGCCGCTTTATCCTGGGTGGCGATGCGATAGGTGAGTTTCTTCACTGCCCAAAAATTGTCCGGCAGTTCGAACGCACGCTCAGGGCGCAAGGTGATGCTGCGATCCGACTGATTGATGTCGTCGTCAAGCGGCAGTTCGGGACGCAAATCCGGTGGCGTCGTGGCAATGGTTGCCTCGAACGGGTTAGTCAGGGGATAGCCATAACTGGCGGCGTCGATGTCGACCGCCAGTGCGGACGCACTCAAGATAAGGCCGCCAAACAGGGCGGCGAAGCGCAAGGAACGGAGCATGACTAGATCCCTTAGAGGAAGGTGCCGAATGAAGTTCGCAGGCTATGACCACTGGATTTGCGCCAAAGTGCCACGCATCGGCACCAAACAGGCTTAATTCGGAGTAATAGTAGCTCGACGATACACTTTGCAGCGATTGAAAGGCCAGTTAACTGTTGTTAGCGCTTGCGAAAGACCGTCGGGAGATTAAGCTGACCGCCGTTTTCGTTGATTGGAGTGTTTCATGTCCCGCCGTCTGCCCGTGATCCTGCTGCTCATTGTGCTGCCTCTATGGCTGGCCGCCAGTTATGGCGCGCGTTATGGCTTTATGGAAGATGCACAGTGGGTCGGCCTCTGCGTGGATGAGGCGAGCCGCTGGGAATGTCAGGTTCGCTCGAACCTGGGCCTGATGATTCACTTCAAGATTCTGGGCTATGGCGCACTGGCCGCTGCCATCATCGGCTTTGTCGTGCCGGGGCGGGCAGGGTGGTGGCTGGCGGTATTGGCGCTGGCATTGGGTTTTCCGGCTCTGGCCTTGTACAACACGACGCTGGCGGTGTTTGCGGTGGTGATTGCGGGGTTGCGGTTGGTCAGAGAAACCCGTAGCGCTTGACTGTCAGCCATCGCGGGCAAGCCCGCTCCCACAGGTTCATCGGCGAACACGCAATTGTGAACGACAACGATCCTTGTGGGAGCGGGCTTGCCCGCGATGAGGGCCGTAAATTTGATTAGGGTTAAACCTTGCGAACGCGCAAGCAGCGCCACAACGCCGCCACCATCAACCCACTCACCAACGCCCAGCCCCAAGCCTGCTGATTCTGCAGACCTTCCCGGAACAACTGCGGCGCAATGCCCGCTCCGATGATGAAGGTCAGCAACGCGATTTCCCGGCGCGGCACGCTCACCGGACGGCACAGATACACCAGTGCCGGCACGATGAACGCGACGCTCGGGAAGCTGCGGTAGCGCGGGTCAAATACCAGCTCCAGCATGCTCACCGCCGCTGCAAAGCCGATCACCGCAACCAGCCAGCCTGAGCGACGCTCAAGTGCGTTGAACGCCTGTGCTCGCCATCCTGTACGAGGACTCAGCGTCAGGGCGGCGTGCACCAGCACCAACAGGTTCAGCGCAGTCAGCAATGCCACCCACAACCACTCGCTGGTGAAACGGGTAGTCACGCGGGCGAGGTCGCCCCACACGCCGATGGAGCACGCAGCCAATGCCGCAAACAACGGCAGGACCAGCGCTGCGCGGGTGCTGCGGACGCGGCCGCCCAGCACAAGCGTCCCGACAAAGATCAGGCCGCCCACAACCAGCCACTGCGACCAGTACGGTACGTTCGACACCGGACCGGCCAGCACGCCTTTGTCCTGCCGATCGGCATCGAACAGCCCCCAGTAGCCACCCACGGCGCCTTCACTGGCGCGTTTCCATGGCTGGTCGAAGGCTTCGATCAGGTTGTAGTGCCAGCCGTGCTGCTCGGCCTTGGTGACAAAACCGCGAATGAATTTCGCTTCATTGACCCGGCTCGGCAGGGCGGTTTCGCGCTGACGGCCTTCGCTGGGCCAGCCGGTTTCGCCAATCATCACGTCCTTGGGTGCGAACTTGTTGCCGAACACCTGACGCACTTCGGCGACGTGTTGCAGTGCGGCATCGATGTTCGAAGGATCGTCTTCCCAGTACGGCAACAAGTGGATGGTCAGGAAATCCACGACCGGCGCGATTTCCGGATGCTTGAGCCAAAACTCCCAGACGTCGGCATAGGTGACGGGTTGCTTGACCTGGCTTTTGACCTTGGTGATCAGCCGGGCCAGTTGTGCCCCGGTGACTTCTTTGCGCAGCAGGGTTTCGTTGCCGACGATCACAGCGGTCACCACGTCGGCGTTGGCGTTGGCCGACGCAATCAGCAGGTCGACTTCTTTTTCGGTATCCACCGGGTTGCTGTTGACCCAGGCGCCGATCATCAGCTTCAAGCCGTGTTTACGTGCGAGGTCGGGAACGGCTTCGAGCCCGGTCATGGAGTAGGTGCGGATGCATTCGAAGCTTTTGGACAGCAGCGCGAGGTCGGCGTCCATGCGCTCCGGGCGCAGGTTGAACGGTACGTCGAACGGCGATTGGTCTTTGTCGAACGGGGTGTAGGAGGCGCATTGCAGTTTGTGCGTGGCGCTGGCGACATCCGGCAGGGTCACCGGTTTACCAATGCCGTACCAGAAACCACAAAGGGCAAAAAGCCCCAGCAGGCAGGCGAACAGATAAGCAAAAAAAGGAAAGCGAGATGTCGCGGGCATGATCAGGCCGTCTGGGAGCAAAGCGGCGCATGTTACCTGCATTTGTACTGTGCTTGGTGGCTCGCATGATTTTGACATGCAAAGTTCGGGCGGATTGTCCGGGGCGTTTGTCGCCCTCAGGATTAATGGCGTTCTGATGTCGTTTCTCGATGCCTTGAGGTCGCTGGCAGAGCAGGTCGCTTATAGCGTCAGGTTGATTATCGGAGGCGTCAGTACCCTCGTTGATAAACGCGCTGATGATTGAACGGGTTTGCGGTGAAGCGTGATGGGGGCGCTGTGCACCAGAACAATACGTTGACGCGACTCGGCACCCGTCGAGCGCAGCACTTTCGGGGAAGTAACGATGAAGATGCGACGACTTTTAGGTGCAGGTGCCGCACTGGTACTTGCGATGGGTTCCACATTCGCCAATGCCGAGAGCAAGACCCTGAGCATCGGTTACGTTGACGGCTGGTCCGACAGCGTCGCGACGACTCACGTAGCTGCTGAAGTCATCAAGCAGAAACTCGGATATGACGTGAAGCTGCAAGCCGTCGCGACCGGGATCATGTGGCAGGGTGTGGCCACCGGCAAACTCGACGCCATGCTCTCGGCCTGGCTGCCGGTGACCCACGGCGATTACTGGGCCAAGAACAAGGATCAGGTGGTCGACTACGGTCCGAACTTCAAGGACGCAAAAATCGGCTTGATCGTGCCGGAATACGTCAAGGCCAAGTCGCTGGAAGACCTGAAGACCGACGACAGCTTCAAAAAACGCATCGTCGGCATCGATGCCGGTTCAGGCGTGATGCTTAAAACCGAGCAGGCCATCAAGGACTACGACCTGACCGGTTACCAGCTCAAGGCCAGTTCCGGCGCTGGCATGATTGCCGAACTGACCCGTGCCGAAAAGAAGAACGAATCCATTGCCGTGACCGGTTGGGTACCGCACTGGATGTTCGCCAAGTGGAAATTGCGTTTCCTCGAAGACCCGAAAGGCGTGTATGGCGCGGCTGAAACCGTGAACAGCATCGGCAGCAAGGAGCTGGCAACAAAAGCACCGGAAGTGGCCAAGTTCCTGAAGAACTTCCAGTGGGCTTCGAAAGACGAGATCGGCGAAGTCATGCTGGCGATCCAGGAAGGCGCCAAGCCGGACGCGGCAGCGAAGGACTGGGTAGCCAAACACCCGGAGCGTGTTGCTGACTGGATCAAATGATGTGAGCTGAAGTTTCTATTGAGCTCCTCTCAAAGCCGCTTGGCGTAACTGCCAAGCGGCTTTTGCTTTTCTGTAGGAGCCAGGCTTGCCGGCGAAGGCACCTGCAAAATCGCCATCGCCGGCAAGCCTGGCTCTTGCGGGGGGGGCGCCGCACCGAAGTTTGGCAATTCTGTCATGTGGTACTAAGACTAAGGTCGTCTGGAACCTGCCCCGCAGCCGCATAGAGTGGATACCGTTCCAACTTAATCTGTGCTGCGAGGATAAAAACAATGAACGACAGCATTTACCTCTCGATTCAAAACAGCCCGCGATTCAAGGAGCTGGTTAGCAAGAGGGAACGATTCGCCTGGATTCTATCGGCGATCATGCTAGGGCTTTACTCCGGATTCATCCTGTTGATTGCTTACGGGCCGCATGTGCTGGGGGCAAAAATCAGCCCTGAGTCATCGATTACCTGGGGCATACCGATCGGTGTTGGTCTGATCATTTCGGCCTTCATCCTGACGGGTATTTACGTACGACGCGCCAACGGCGAGTTCGACGACCTGAACAATGCGATTCTCAAGGAGGCTCAGCAATGATCCGGCGTCTAATGGCTCTTTTGAGCATCGCAGCGTTCGCACCTGGCGCCTGGGCGGCTGACGCCCTGACCGGCGCCGTTCAGAAACAACCGCTCAACGTGTCGGCGATCGTGATGTTCGTCGCCTTCGTCGGTGCCACCCTGTGCATCACCTACTGGGCATCCAAGAAAAACAACTCGGCCTCCGACTACTATGCGGCGGGTGGCAAGATCACCGGTTTTCAGAACGGTCTGGCGATTGCTGGCGACTACATGTCGGCGGCATCCTTCCTGGGTATTTCCGCGCTGGTGTTCACTTCCGGCTACGATGGCCTGATCTACTCGATCGGCTTCCTGGTGGGCTGGCCAATCATTCTGTTCCTGATCGCCGAGCGCCTGCGTAACCTGGGTAAATACACCTTTGCCGACGTGGCGTCCTATCGCCTGGGCCAAACCCAGATCCGCTCGCTGTCCGCTTGCGGATCGTTGGTGGTGGTAGCGTTTTACCTGATCGCGCAAATGGTCGGTGCCGGCAAGCTGATTCAGCTGTTGTTCGGTCTGGACTATCACGTCGCGGTGATTCTGGTCGGTGTGCTGATGTGCATGTACGTGCTGTTCGGCGGCATGCTGGCGACCACCTGGGTGCAGATCATCAAGGCTGTGCTGTTGCTGTCCGGTGCCTCGTTCATGGCGCTGATGGTGATGAAGCACGTAGGCTTTGACTTCAACACATTGTTCTCCGAAGCGATCAAGGTTCACGCCAAGGGCGAAGCGATCATGAGCCCGGGCGGTCTGGTCAAGGACCCGATTTCGGCCTTCTCGCTGGGTCTGGCGCTGATGTTCGGTACCGCTGGCCTGCCACACATTCTGATGCGCTTCTTCACCGTGAGTGACGCAAAAGAAGCTCGCAAGAGCGTGCTGTACGCGACTGGCTTCATTGGCTACTTCTATATCCTGACTTTCATCATCGGCTTCGGCGCGATCCTGCTGGTCAGCACCAACCCGGCCTTCAAAGATGCGGCTGGCGCACTGTTGGGCGGTAACAACATGGCGGCGGTGCACCTGGCCAACGCGGTGGGCGGCAGTATCTTCCTGGGCTTCATCTCGGCGGTAGCGTTCGCGACCATTCTGGCAGTAGTTGCCGGTCTGACCCTGGCCGGTGCTTCGGCGGTGTCCCACGACCTGTATGCCAGCGTGATCAAGAAAGGCAAGGCCAACGAGAAGGATGAAATCCGCGTCTCGAAAATCACCACCATCGCTCTGGCAGTGCTGGCGATTGCTCTGGGTATCCTGTTCGAAAGCCAGAACATCGCGTTCATGGTTGGTCTGGCGTTCTCCATCGCGGCGAGCTGCAACTTCCCGGTCCTGCTGCTTTCCATGTACTGGAAAAAGCTGACCACTCGCGGTGCGATGATCGGTGGCTGGCTGGGTCTGGTCAGTGCTGTTGGCCTGATGGTGCTTGGCCCGACCATCTGGGTGCAGATCCTGCATCACGAGAAGGCGATCTTCCCGTATGAGTACCCAGCGCTGTTCTCGATGATCATTGCCTTCGTCGGCATCTGGTTCTTCTCGATCACCGACAAGTCAGCGGCGGCTGACAACGAGCGGGCGCTGTTCTTCCCGCAATTCGTTCGCTCGCAGACTGGTCTGGGGGCGAGCGGGGCGGTTTCACACTAAGGCTTGATGCTTTTATATAAGTAACGCAGTAATGAAGGATGCCCCGGTCGAGAGACCGGGGCATTTTTTATTGGGCGGTTATCGAACCGAATCTGCGGGATTTGCACGATTTACTGTAGGAGCGAGCCTGCTCGCGAAAAACGTCCAGGCAACACGGAGGCATTCAGGCAACCCGCGTTAGCGTTTACGTCAATCGCGAGCAGGCTCGCTCCTGCAGGGGCATGGTGGTTGGTTGTCAGGACGCCATCGCTGGCAAGCCAGCTCCCACAGGGATTGCGGTTTAGCGGGAGAAATGTGTACGTCTGCAATCGGGGCGGGCACCAGTTCGCCTCGATGTTTGAACGATGAGGCTCACTAACAAAAACGGCCTCTATATAAATAGAGGCCGTTTCCGGTACAACTCAACTCGCTACAGCAAGACAGATCTTACTTGCGGTCTTCCAGCTTGGTGATGTCACGCGACTCGTAGCCGGTGTACAACTGGCGTGGACGGCCGATCTTGTACGGGCTGGAGAGCATTTCCTTCCAGTGGGAGATCCAGCCAACGGTCCGCGCCAGGGCGAAGATCACGGTGAACATGCTGGTTGGAATGCCGATCGCCTTGAGGATGATCCCCGAGTAGAAGTCGACGTTCGGGTACAGCGAGCGTTCGATGAAGTACGGGTCGGTCAGGGCGATCTCTTCCAGGCGCATGGCCAGTTCGAGTTGCGGATCGTTCTGGATGCCCAGTTCTTTCAACACTTCGTCGCAGGTCTTTTTCATCACGGTGGCGCGTGGGTCACGGTTTTTGTAAACGCGGTGACCGAAGCCCATCAGTTTGAACGGATCGTTTTTGTCCTTGGCCTTGGCGATGTATTTGTCGATGTTCGAGACGTCGCCAATCTCATCGAGCATGGTCAGAACGGCTTCGTTGGCACCGCCGTGGGCAGGGCCCCACAGTGCAGCGATACCGGCGGCGATACAGGCGAACGGGTTGGCACCCGAAGAACCTGCCAGGCGCACGGTGGACGTCGAGGCGTTCTGCTCGTGGTCGGCGTGGAGGATGAAGATCCGGTCCATGGCCTTGGCGAGTACCGGGCTGATCGGTTTGATCTCGCACGGGGTGTTGAACATCATGTGCAGGAAGTTTTCCGCGTACGTCAGGTCGTTGCGCGGGTACATCATGGGTTGGCCCATGGAGTACTTGTAAACCATCGCTGCCAGGGTCGGCATCTTGGCAACCAGGCGGATCGCGGAGATTTCGCGATGCTGCGGGTTATTGATGTCCAGGGAGTCGTGGTAGAACGCCGAGAGGGCGCCGACTACGCCGCACATGACGGCCATCGGGTGGGCGTCGCGACGGAAGCCGTTGAAGAAGGTCTTCAGCTGCTCGTGAACCATGGTGTGGTTCTTCACGGTGCTGACGAACTGGGCCTTCTGTTCTGCAGTCGGCAGTTCGCCGTTGAGCAGCAGATAGCAGGTTTCCAGGTAGTCCGACTTTTCAGCCAGCTGTTCGATCGGGTAGCCGCGGTGCAGCAGGATGCCGTTGTCGCCGTCGATATAGGTAATCTTCGACTCGCAAGAGGCGGTCGACATGAAACCTGGGTCAAAGGTGAAGCGGCCCGTGGCCGTCAGGCCCCGAACATCGATAACATCGGGACCAACGGTGCCGGTTAAAATGGGCAGCTCGACGGGGGCTGCGCCCTCGATGATCAACTGCGCTTTTTTGTCAGCCATGTGGCCTCCTATTTATGCTTGAAATCATCAGACAGACCCCCCACGCAGGGCCCGCACCACTATAGTGAGATAAATTCGAATGTCAATTTGCCTAAAGTCTTGCTCCAGAAGGCTTTAACCGTACTTTTTTCTCGAAATTGCCTGCCATTTACGCCTTTTATGCCCGTTGCGCAATCCGCTGTTTGGGTTAGGTCTTTGCGTTGTCATTAGTAGCCTAACTGTCTATACTCGGCCACCGACCGCCAAGGGCTTTTGGGCCTGCTTTATTGGGGGTCGCATCCCTGGGTGGTGGTTACCTGACCAGTGCACTCCCCAACAACTTTGCCCTGATTGTTAGGGGCTCTTCAGTGTGAAAAAAAAGCCGTGAAAAGCCAACGACCTGTAAACCTAGACCTAAGGACCATCAAACTCCCCATCACCGGCGTTACGTCGTTTCTTCACCGTGTTTCCGGCATCATCCTCTTCCTGGGCCTTGGCTTCATGCTTTATGCATTGGGCAAGTCCTTGGGTTCCGAGGAAGGTTTTGCCGACGTGAAGGCATGCTTGACCAGCCCGCTGGCCAAGTTCGTAGCATGGGGCCTCCTGTCCGCTCTTCTGTATCACCTGGTAGCCGGTGTGCGCCACTTGATCATGGATATGGGCATCGGTGAGACGCTGGAAGGCGGCCGCCTGGGCTCGAAAATTATCATCGCCGTTTCCGTGGTGTTGATCGTTCTGGCAGGAGTTTGGATATGGTAACCAGCGTTACGAACCTTTCGCGTTCCGGCCTTTATGACTGGATGGCGCAACGTGTGTCTGCGGTCGTTCTCGCGGCTTATTTCATTTTCCTGATCGGATACCTCGCTGCGAACCCGGGCATTGGCTACGACCAATGGCACGGCCTGTTCGCCCACAACGGGATGCGTATCTTCAGTCTGCTGGCCCTCGTGGCCCTGGGCGCTCACGCCTGGGTCGGCATGTGGACCATCGCGACCGACTACCTGACGCCGATGGCGCTGGGCAAGTCCGCGACTGCAGTACGTTTCCTTTTCCAGGCAGTATGCGGCGTTGCGATGTTCGCTTACTTCGTCTGGGGTGTGCAGATTCTCTGGGGTATCTGATTCATGGCTAACATTCCAACGATTTCTTTCGACGCCATCATTATTGGTGGTGGCGGTGCCGGCATGCGCGCAGCGCTGCAACTGGCACAAGGTGGTCACAAGACTGCCGTGATCACCAAGGTGTTCCCGACCCGTTCGCACACTGTATCCGCCCAGGGCGGCATCACCTGCGCCATCGCGTCGGCCGACCCGAACGATGACTGGCGCTGGCACATGTACGATACCGTCAAGGGTTCCGACTACATCGGTGACCAGGACGCTATCGAATACATGTGTCAGGAAGGCCCGGCTGCCGTTTTCGAGCTGGACCACATGGGTCTGCCGTTCTCGCGTACCGAGCAAGGCCGTATCTACCAGCGTCCATTCGGCGGTCAGTCGAAGGATTACGGTAAAGGCGGGCAGGCTGCCCGTACCTGCGCCGCTTCCGACCGTACCGGTCACGCGCTGCTGCACACCCTTTATCAGGGCAACCTGAAAGCCGGTACCACGTTCCTGAACGAGTACTACGCTGTTGACCTGGTGAAGAACGCTCAAGGCGAGTTCGTCGGTGTTATCGCCATCTGCATCGAAACCGGCGAAACCACCTACATCCGTGCCAAGGCCACCGTGCTGGCCACCGGCGGTGCAGGTCGTATCTACGCTTCGACCACCAATGCCCTGATCAACACCGGTGACGGCGTTGGCATGGCGCTGCGTGCCGGCGTACCGGTACAAGACATTGAAATGTGGCAGTTCCACCCGACCGGCATCGCCGGCGCCGGTGTACTGGTTACAGAAGGTTGCCGTGGTGAAGGTGGTTACCTGATCAACAAGCACGGCGAGCGTTTCATGGAGCGTTATGCTCCGAACGCCAAAGACCTTGCCGGTCGTGACGTAGTTGCCCGTTCGATGGTTAAAGAAATCATCGCCGGCAATGGTTGCGGTCCGAATGGCGACCACGTAATGCTCAAACTCGACCACCTGGGCGAGGAAGTGCTGCACAGCCGTCTGCCAGGCATCTGCGAACTGTCGAAGACTTTCGCACACGTTGACCCGGTGGTTGCTCCGGTTCCGGTTGTTCCAACCTGCCACTATATGATGGGCGGCGTTGCCACCAACATTCATGGCCAGGCGATCACTCAGGACGCTGACGGCGCCGACGCCATCATCCCTGGCTTGTTCGCCGTGGGCGAAGTGGCTTGCGTATCGGTTCACGGTGCCAACCGTCTGGGCGGCAACTCGCTGCTCGACCTGGTGGTATTCGGTCGCGCTGCCGGCCTGCACCTGGAAAAGGCGCTGACCGACGGTATCGAATACGACGACGCCACCGACGCCAACATCGAAGCTGCCCTGGCGCGCCTGTCCGCTCTGAACGAGCGTACCGAGGGCGAAGACGTGGCGACCCTGCGTCGCGAGCTGCAAAACTGCATGCAGAACTACTTCGGTGTATTCCGTACCGGCGAATACATGCAGAAGGGTATTGCCCAGCTGGCCGATCTGCGCAAGCGCATCGCCAACGTCAAGATCAACGATAAGTCGCAAGCGTTCAACACCGCGCGTATCGAAGCTCTGGAACTGCAAAACCTGCTGGAAGTGGCTGAAGCTACCGCCATCGCTGCCGAAGTTCGTAAAGAGTCCCGCGGCGCTCACGCCCGTGAAGACTTCGAAGATCGTGACGACGAAAACTGGCTGTGCCACACCCTGTACTTCCCGGGTGACAAGCGCGTGACCAAGCGTGCTGTGAACTTCTCGCCGAAGACTGTTCCGACTTTTGAACCTAAGATTCGGACTTATTAAGGGTGGCCGCCATGTTGCAAGTCAGCGTTTATCGTTACAACCCTGATCAGGACGCCGCGCCGTTCATGCAGGAATTCCAGGTCGATACCGGTGGTAAAGACCTGATGGTGCTGGACGTGCTGGCCCTGATCAAAGAGCAGGACGAAGGTTTCTCCTATCGTCGCTCTTGCCGTGAAGGCGTATGTGGTTCCGACGGCATGAACATCAACGGCAAGAACGGCCTGGCCTGCGTCACGCCACTGTCTGCTGTTGTAAAAGGTAACAAGTTGATCGTTCGTCCTCTGCCAGGTTTGCCGGTTATCCGTGACCTGGTCGTCGATATGAGCATCTTCTACAAGCAATACGAGAAGGTTAAGCCATTCCTGCAGAACGACACGCCGGCTCCGGCCATCGAGCGTCTGCAGTCCCCGGAAGAGCGTGAAAAGCTCGACGGTCTGTACGAGTGCATTCTGTGCGCTTGCTGCTCGACCTCTTGCCCATCCTTCTGGTGGAACCCGGACAAGTTCCTGGGCCCGGCTGCCCTGCTGCAAGCGTACCGCTTCCTGGCAGACAGCCGCGATACCAAGACTACCGAGCGACTGGCTTCGCTGGATGACCCGTTCAGCGTATTCCGCTGCCGCGGGATCATGAACTGCGTCAACGTATGTCCGAAAGGCCTGAACCCGACTAAGGCCATCGGTCACATCCGTAACATGTTGCTGCAAAGCGGCGTGTGATTCAGCTGCTGCAAATGTAGTACCGCTGTACCCGTAGATGCTGCGGCGCAGGCTTCAACCGGCGCCGTAGTTTTAACCTGAGCAGCAGCTTATAAGGCTGCGGCTCTTATTTTGAAGAAATGAGACAAGCAGGGGCATCCGGGCTGGTACCCGGACTATCAGTGTGATCCTAGTGGCTTGTTTTGGTCGCTGCATTCGGACTTCTGCAAGTTTGCTCGGTGTCGACACCGGTGGTGTTCCCCTAACCGAGGGTGACCAAGCATGCAAGAAAGCGTGATGCAGCGCATGTGGAACAGCGCCTACCTATCCGGTAGTAACGCTGCCTATGTGGAAGAGCTCTACGAGCTCTACCTGCACGACCCTAACGCTGTGCCAGAAGAGTGGCGCACCTACTTCCAGAAGTTGCCAGCTGACGGCAACTCTGCCACCGATGTTTCGCACTCCACAATTCGCGATCATTTCGTCTTGCTGGCAAAGAACCAGCGCCGCGCCCAACCGGTTTCCGCCGGCAGCGTGAGCAGTGAGCACGAGAAGAAGCAAGTTGAAGTGCTGCGATTGATCCAGGCCTACCGTATGCGTGGCCACCAGGCAGCCCAGCTTGACCCGCTGGGGCTGTGGCAGCGTCCTGCACCTGCAGACCTGTCGATCAATCATTACGGCTTGACCAATGCCGATCTTGATACGACCTTCCGTGCCGGCGACCTGTTCATCGGCAAAGAGGAAGCGAGCCTACGCGAAATTCACGAAGCGTTGCAGCAGACATATTGCCGCACCATCGGCGCTGAATTCACGCACATCACCGATTCCGAGCAGCGCCAGTGGTTCCAGCAGCGTCTGGAAAGCGTGCGCGGCCGTCCGACGTACTCCGCCGACATCAAGAGCCATTTGCTTGAGCGCGTGACCGCCGGTGAAGGCCTGGAGAAATACCTGGGCACCAAATACCCGGGTACCAAGCGTTTCGGTCTGGAAGGCGGCGAGAGCCTGATTCCGATGCTCGACGAGTTGATCCAGCGTTCCGGCTCGTACGGCACCAAGGAAATCGTCATTGGCATGGCCCACCGTGGCCGTCTGAACGTGCTGGTCAACACCTTCGGCAAGAACCCGCGCGAGTTGTTCGACGAGTTCGAAGGCAAGAAGAAGGTCGAGCTCGGTTCCGGTGACGTTAAATACCACCAGGGCTTCTCGTCCAACGTGATGACCACCGGCGGTGAAGTGCACCTGGCCATGGCCTTCAACCCGTCCCACCTGGAAATCGTATCGCCAGTGGTCGAAGGTTCGGTTCGTGCCCGTCAGGATCGTCGTAACGACCCTACCGGTGAAAAAGTCCTGCCGATCTCCATCCACGGTGACGCTGCTTTTGCAGGTCAGGGCGTGGTGATGGAAACCTTCCAGATGTCGCAGACCCGCGGTTTCAAGACCGGCGGCACCGTGCACATCGTGATCAACAACCAGGTCGGTTTCACCATCAGCAACCCGCTGGACTCGCGTTCCACCGAGTACGCCACCGACGTCGCGAAAATGATCCAGGCGCCGATCCTCCATGTGAATGGTGATGATCCGGAAGCCGTACTGTTCGTGACCCAGCTGGCCATCGACTACCGCATGCAGTTCAAGCGTGACGTGGTGATCGATCTGGTCTGCTACCGTCGTCGCGGCCACAACGAGGCCGACGAGCCAAGCGGTACCCAGCCTCTGATGTATCAGCAGATCACCAAGCAGCGCACCACCCGTGAGCTGTATGCCGATCGTCTGACCCAGGCCGGTGTACTTGACGCAGAGCGTGTTCAGGCGAAAGTCGACGAATACCGCAACGCGCTGGACAACGGTCTGCACGTAGTGAAAAGCCTGGTCAAAGAGCCGAACAAAGAGTTGTTCGTGGACTGGCGTCCGTATCTGGGCCACGCCTGGACCGCGCGTCACGACACTCGTTTCGATCTGAAGACCCTTCAGGAACTGTCCGCCAAGCTGCTGGAAATTCCGGAAGGCTTCGTGGTTCAGCGCCAGGTCGCGAAGATCTACGAAGACCGTCAGAAGATGCAAGCCGGCGGCCTGCCGATCAACTGGGGTTACGCCGAAACCATGGCGTACGCGACCCTGGCGTTCGAAGGTCACCCGATCCGCATGACCGGCCAGGACATCGGCCGCGGTACGTTCTCGCACCGTCATGCCGTGCTGCACAACCAAAAAGACGCGGGCACCTACATCCCGCTGCAGAACCTGTACGACGGTCAGCCACGCTTCGACCTGTACGACTCGTTCCTGTCCGAAGAAGCGGTGCTGGCGTTCGAATACGGTTATTCGACCACCACGCCGAACGCGCTGGTTATCTGGGAAGCCCAGTTCGGCGACTTCGCCAACGGCGCCCAGGTCGTGATCGACCAGTTCATCACCAGTGGCGAGCACAAGTGGGGCCGTCTGTGCGGCCTGACCATGCTGCTGCCACACGGTTATGAAGGTCAGGGGCCGGAGCACTCCTCGGCTCGTCTGGAGCGTTACCTGCAGTTGTGCGCCGAGCACAACATTCAGGTGTGCATGCCGACGACGCCGGCTCAGATCTACCACTTGCTGCGCCGTCAGGTGATCCGCCCGCTGCGCAAACCGCTGGTAGTCCTGACTCCGAAGTCGCTGTTGCGCCACAAACTGGCCATCTCGACCCTGGAAGATCTGGCCGAAGGTTCGTTCCAGACCGTTATCCCGGAAATCGATGCCCTGGACCCGAAAAAGGTCGAGCGCGTTGTTCTGTGTAGCGGCAAGGTCTACTACGACCTGCTGGAAAAACGCCGTGCCGAAGGCCGTGACGATATCGCCATCGTGCGTATCGAGCAGCTGTACCCATTCCCTGAGGACGACTTGAAAGAAGTCCTGGCTCCTTACACCAACGCCAAGCATGCCGTTTGGTGTCAGGAAGAGCCGATGAACCAGGGTGCGTGGTACTGCAGCCAACACCACATGCGTCGCAGCATCAGCAACCTCAACAAGTCTCTCGTACTTGAGTACGCGGGCCGTGAGGCTTCTGCTGCACCGGCATGCGGTTACGCATCGATGCACGCCGAGCAGCAGGAACAATTGCTGCAAGCGGCCTTTACTGTTTAACGCCTTCGCGCACCTGAAACCGAATTTAAGGACCCACAGATAATGGCTATCGAAATCAAAGCCCCCACTTTCCCGGAATCGGTTGCCGATGGCACCGTTGCCACCTGGCACAAACAACCGGGCGACGCTGTAAAGCGTGACGACCTGATCGTCGACATCGAAACCGACAAGGTTGTGCTGGAAGTGTTGGCGACTGCTGACGGCGTACTGGGCGCTATCGTCAAGAACGAAGGCGACACCGTTCTGTCCGACGAAGTCCTGGGCTCCATCGAGGCGGGCGGCGCTGCTGCTGCCCCGGCTGCCGCTGCTGCTCCGGCCGCCGCACAAGCCGCTGCTCCAGCTGCCGAAGGCGAAGACGATCCAGTCGCTGCTCCTGCTGCTCGCAAGCTGGCTGAAGAAAACGGCATCAACATCGCTTCCGTTGCCGGTACTGGCAAAGGCGGTCGTGTGACCAAGGAAGACGTGGTTGCAGCTGTTGCTGCCAAGAAAGCCGCTCCGGCTGCCGCGCCTGCCAAGGCTGCTGCTCCTTCGGCTGCCGCTCCTGTGTTCGCCGCTGGCGACCGCATCGAGAAGCGCGTGCCGATGACCCGCGTTCGTGCCACCGTGGCCAAGCGTCTGGTTGAAGCTCAGTCGAACATGGCGATGCTGACCACTTTCAACGAAGTCGACATGACCGAAGTCATGGCGTTGCGTTCGAAGTACAAGGATCTCTTTGAGAAGAGCCATAACGGCGTGCGTTTGGGCTTCATGTCGTTCTTCGTGAAAGCGGCCACCGAAGCGCTGAAACGCTTCCCGGCTGTCAACGCTTCGATCGATGGCGGCGACATCGTTTACCACGGCTACGCTGACGTCGGCGTTGCAGTTTCCAGCGATCGCGGCCTGGTTGTACCGGTTCTGCGCAACGCCGAACTGATGAGCCTGGCTGAAATCGAAGGCGGCATCGCCACCTTCGGCAAGAAAGCCCGTGACGGCAAACTGTCGATGGACGAAATGACCGGTGGTACTTTCACCATCACCAACGGTGGTACTTTCGGTTCGATGATGTCGACTCCGATCGTCAACCCGCCACAAGCCGCTATCCTGGGCATGCACAACATCATCCAGCGCCCAATGGCCATCAACGGCCAGGTCGTTATCCGTCCGATGATGTACCTGGCTCTGTCCTACGATCACCGTCTGATCGATGGCAAAGAAGCTGTGACCTTCCTGGTGACCATCAAGAACCTGCTGGAAGATCCGGCTCGTCTGTTGCTGGATATCTGATAGAAGCAGCCATGAGCTGCAAGCTCGAGCTGTCGGAAAACCCGCAGCTTGGCTTGCAGCTTGCGGCTTGAAGCTTTTCGCTAAAGAGGATTTTTTGAATGTCGCAGAAATTTGACGTAGTAGTGATCGGCGCTGGCCCTGGCGGCTATGTGGCTGCCATCAAGGCCGCCCAACTCGGCCTCAGCACTGCCTGCATCGAGAAGTACACCGACAAGGAAGGCAAACTCGCGCTGGGCGGTACCTGCCTGAACGTCGGCTGCATTCCATCCAAGGCCCTGCTGGATAGCTCGTGGAAGTACAAGGAAGCCAAAGAAGGCTTCGCGATCCACGGTATCAATCACGCTGGCGTGACCATGGACGTGCCAGCAATGGTCGGCCGCAAGGCCACCATCGTCAAAGGCCTGACCTCTGGCGTTGCGACCCTGTTCAAAGCCAACGGTGTGACTTCCATTGAAGGTCACGGCAAGCTGCTGGCCGGCAAGAAAGTCGAAGTCACCAAGCCTGATGGCTCGGTAGAAATCATCGAAGCCGAGAACGTGATCCTGGCTCCAGGTTCGCGCCCGATCGACATTCCGCCAGCTCCGGTTGACCAGAATGTGATCGTCGACTCCACCGGCGCCCTGGAATTCCAATCCGTACCTAAGCGTCTGGGTGTGATCGGTGCCGGCGTTATCGGTCTGGAACTGGGTTCGGTCTGGTCGCGTCTGGGTGCAGAAGTGACTGTCCTGGAAGCCCTGGACACTTTCCTGATGGCAGCCGACACCGCTGTTTCCAAGGAAGCGCTGAAAACCCTGACCAAACAGGGCCTGGACATCAAGCTGGGCGCTCGCGTGACCGGTTCGAAAGTCAACGGCGACGAAGTCGTTGTGAACTACACCGATGCCAACGGCGAACAGAACATCACTTTCGACAAGCTGATCGTAGCCGTTGGTCGCCGTCCGGTGACCACTGATCTGCTGGCTGCCGACTGCGGCGTGACCCTGGACGAGCGCGGTTTCGTGCACGTTGATGATCATTGCGCTACCACTGTACCGGGCGTTTACGCCATCGGTGACGTGGTTCGCGGCATGATGCTGGCGCACAAGGCGTCCGAAGAAGGCATCATGGTTGTCGAGCGCATCAAGGGCCACAAAGCCCAGATGAACTATGATTTGATCCCTTCGGTTATTTATACTCACCCGGAAATCGCGTGGGTCGGTAAAACCGAGCAGGCCTTGAAAGCTGAAGGCGTTGAAGTTAACGTCGGCACCTTCCCGTTCGCAGCCTCCGGCCGTGCCATGGCTGCCAACGATACCGGTGGTTTCGTCAAGGTCATCGCCGATGCCAAGACAGACCGCGTACTGGGCGTCCACGTGATTGGCCCTAGCGCTGCCGAACTGGTTCAGCAGGGCGCGATCGGTATGGAGTTCGGCACCAGCGCTGAAGACCTGGGCATGATGGTTTTCTCCCATCCGACCCTGTCTGAAGCCTTGCACGAAGCTGCTCTGGCAGTGAATGGCGGCGCCATCCACATCGCCAACCGCAAGAAGCGTTAAGAGATAATAAGAAACCACGGCGGTTTGGCCCGTCGTGAGCCTTGCATGCAAGACTCACCGCGGAATATCCGCTGGACGCAGTCTTGCATAGCTGCACCGGGTATCCGGAAGGCTATGCAAGCAGCAGTCACAGGTGGTGCGGCACTTGAATGAGTGCAGCACCGAATGCGCAGTACCTAACGAAGACGGTAATAAGCATGAATCTTCACGAGTATCAGGGTAAGCAGCTGTTCGCTGAGTACGGCCTGCCAGTTTCCACCGGTTACGCGGTAGACACCCCGGAAGCAGCAGCAGAAGCTTGCGACAAAATCGGCGGCAGCGAGTGGGTTGTCAAAGCCCAGGTCCACGCCGGTGGTCGCGGTAAAGCGGGCGGCGTAAAGCTGGTTCGCAGCAAAGAAGACGCCAAAGCCTTCGCACAGCAGTGGCTGGGCAAGCGTCTGGTGACTTACCAGACTGACGCCAATGGTCAGCCAGTCACCAAGATCCTGGTTGAATCGTGCACTGATATCGCTAAAGAGCTGTACCTGGGCGCTGTCGTTGACCGTTCGAGCCGTCGTATCGTGTTCATGGCTTCCACCGAAGGTGGCGTGGACATCGAGAAAATCGCTCACGACACTCCAGAAAAAATTCTGAAAGCCACTATCGATCCACTGGTTGGCGCTCAGCCATTCCAGGGTCGCGAGCTGGCATTCCAGCTGGGTCTGGAAGGTAAGCAAGTTGCTCAGTTCGCCAAGATCTTCGTAGGTCTGGCCAAGCTGTTCAAGGATCACGACCTGGCCCTGCTGGAAGTGAACCCGCTGGTGATCAAGGCTGACGGCGATCTGCACTGCCTGGACGCCAAGATCAACATCGACGCCAACGCCATGTACCGTCAGCCTAAGCTGAAGACTTTCCACGATCCGTCGCAAGACGATCCGCGCGAAGCGCACGCTGCCAAGTTCGAACTGAACTACGTAGCGCTGGAAGGCAACATCGGTTGCATGGTCAACGGTGCTGGCCTGGCCATGGGTACCATGGACATCGTCAACCTGCATGGCGGCAAGCCAGCCAACTTCCTCGACGTGGGCGGCGGTGCTACCAAAGAACGCGTTACCGAAGCGTTCAAGATCATCCTGTCCGACACTAACGTCGCTGCAGTACTGGTCAACATCTTCGGCGGCATCGTTCGTTGCGACATGATTGCCGAAGGCATCATCGGTGCAGTGAAAGAAGTCGGCGTGAAAATCCCGGTTGTTGTTCGCCTTGAAGGCAACAACGCTGAGCTGGGCGCTAAAGTACTGGCAGAAAGCGGTTTGAACATCATCGCTGCTACCAGCCTGACCGACGCTGCTCAACAAGTTGTCAAAGCTGCGGAGGGCAAATAATGAGCGTCCTGATCAATAAAGACACCAAAGTTATCTGCCAGGGTATTACCGGTTCGCAAGGTAGTTTCCACACCCAGCAAGCCATCGAGTACGGCACCAAGATGGTTGGTGGTGTAACTCCAGGCAAAGGCGGCACCGAGCACCTGGGTCTGCCAGTGTTCAACACCGTGAAAGACGCTGTAGCTGCCACTGGCGCCACCGCCAGCGTGATCTACGTTCCGGCTCCTTTCTGCAAAGACTCGATCCTGGAAGCTGCCTTCGGCGGCATCAAGCTGATCGTGTGCATCACCGAAGGCATTCCTACCCTGGACATGCTGGACGCTAAAGTTAAGTGCGACGAGCTGGGCGTAGTCCTGATCGGCCCTAACTGCCCAGGCGTGATCACCCCAGGCGAATGCAAGATCGGCATCATGCCAGGTCACATTCACTTGCCAGGCAAGGTCGGTATCGTTTCGCGTTCCGGCACCCTGACCTACGAAGCTG
The DNA here is from genome assembly GCF_004307665.1 of Pseudomonas sp. Sample_16. Lineage (NCBI taxonomy): Bacteria > Pseudomonadati > Pseudomonadota > Gammaproteobacteria > Pseudomonadales > Pseudomonadaceae > Pseudomonas > Pseudomonas sp. Sample_16. The sequence goes on along the minus strand of NZ_RCOB01000197.1, from coordinate 46,904 downwards.
TGAAGCAGACTACTGACGCCGGTTTCGGTCAGTCGACTTGCGTCGGCATCGGTGGTGACCCGATCCCGGGTTCGAACTTCATCGACATCCTGAAGCTGTTCCAGGAAGACCCGAAGACCGAAGCGATCGTGATGATCGGTGAGATCGGCGGTTCGGCTGAAGAAGAAGCGGCTGCCTACATCAAGGCACACGTGACCAAGCCGGTTGTTTCCTACATCGCTGGTGTGACTGCTCCTCCGGGCAAGCGCATGGGCCATGCTGGCGCAATCATCTCTGGCGGCAAAGGCACTGCAGACGAGAAATTCGCTGCGCTGCAAGACGCAGGCGTTAAAACCGTGCGTTCGCTGGCAGACATCGGCAAGGCCCTGGCCGAGCTGACTGGTTGGGCTGTCAAGTAAGCCTCGCGCTTAGCTGACGCTTTACCAAACAAAGGCCACCTTCGGGTGGCCTTTGTCGTTTCCGGGATTAAAGATATTCGCAGGCCTTTTGTGGCGAGGGAGCTTGCTCCCGCTGGGCCGCGAAGCGGCCCCTAAACCTGCAAATATCATTGTTCCAGACCCACCTTATTGCCTGCCTCTTGCGTCTGCTTTGCAGCCGAGCGGGAGCAATCTCCCTCGCCACAGAGATCGGTTGTGAAATTTAGATATGTAAACGCGACATTGAAGTGTCGCGTATCGGAATGTTCGCCCTCTATCAGTGCGTTTTTCAGCCAAATTCGTTAGGCTACGCGCCATTTTTGCGTCCGCGGCCCACAAGGCAGCAACGCGCTAAAAGGGTCGGTCTTATACGGACTGACAGCATTTCCCTCACCCATAGGGAAATCCATCTCTAAATTCCGATTCAGTAGTGTGGTATTTCCTTAATGAAAGTGTTGAAAGGCCAGGACATCCTGGCACTTGGTTTTATGACGTTTGCCCTGTTCGTCGGGGCTGGCAACATCATCTTCCCGCCTATCGTCGGCTTGCAGTCCGGACCTCATGTCTGGATGGCGGCGCTGGGCTTTCTGGTCACGGCGGTCGGCCTGCCGGTGATCACGGTTGTGGCGCTGGCCAAGGTGGGCGGCGCGATGGACGCGCTGAGCAGCCCGATCGGTAAAGTCGCCGGTGGTCTGCTGGCAGCGGCTTGCTACCTCGCGGTCGGTCCGTTGTTCGCGACGCCGCGTACGGCCACCGTATCTTTCGAAGTGGGCCTGGCGCCATTGACCGGTGAGAGTCCGTTGGCGCTGTTCCTCTATAGCTCGGTGTACTTCCTGCTGGTGTTCTTCATCTCGCTGTATCCGGGACGTTTGCTCGACACTGTTGGGCGCTTCCTTGCGCCGCTGAAAATCATCGCCCTGGCCGTGCTGGGCATTGCCGCGTTCGCCTTGCCAGCCGGTGACATCGGTCACGCAACCCCTGAATACGTTGCAGCACCGTTCTCCCAAGGCTTCATCAATGGTTACCTGACCATGGATACCTTGGGTGCCCTGGTATTCGGTATCGTCATCGTCAACGCGATCCGCTCCCGCGGTGTCGAATCGCCAGCGCTGATCACTCGTTACGCGATCATCGCCGGGCTGATTGCCGGTGTAGGTCTGGCACTGGTTTACGTCAGCCTGTTCCGCCTCGGTTCGGGTAGCCACGAAGTAGCCGCCGGCGCGACCAATGGCGCGGCGGTATTGCACGCCTACGTGCAGCACACGTTCGGTTCGTTGGGCAGTGGCTTCCTTGCAGTGTTGATCTCCCTGGCGTGCCTGGTGACGGCGGTCGGTCTGACCTGTGCCTGCGCCGAGTACTTCAGTCGTGTGGTGCCGCTGTCCTACAAGACGCTGGTGATCATTCTTGCCGCCTTCTCGCTGCTGGTGTCCAACCTGGGCCTGACCAAGCTGATTGCGTTCTCGATCCCGGTACTCACCGCGATCTACCCGCCGTGCATCGTTCTGGTGGCGTTGAGCTTCTGCAAGGATTTCTGGCATGAGCAGGGTCGCATCCTCGGCCCGGTCATGCTGGTGTCGTTCATCTTCGGCATGATTGACGCCCTCAAGGGTGCTGGTCTGGCGGACTGGATGCCGAGTCAAATGGCGCATCTGCCACTGAGCGAGCAGGGACTGGCCTGGCTGGTGCCGTCGGTGATGACCCTGGTGGTCGCCGTGGTTTGCGACCGTCTGTTGGGCAAGCGCGAAGAAGCGCTGGCGTAAGCATTGCCGACCCGTCACAAGCGGGCTGACAGGCAGAAACAGAAATGCCCCGTATCAATCGATACGGGGCATTTTTTATGGGTTTGAGGCAGTGTCTTTTTCCCTGAGCTAACGTCGAAGCACTACCTGTGCAGGAGCGAGGCTTGCCTGCGAATGCGGTATGTCAGTCGATGTATCGGTTGATTGTTCTATCGCTTTCGCGGGCAAGCCTCGCTCTTACAGGTTTCACCGTCGCCACCGTCTCACAGGGAATTGCATGTCCTTCATTCACGCCAACCTGATCCACATTCTTGCCGCCATTTGGTTTGTCATCTGCTGGGGCGGTTACACACGTTATGCCACCTGGAAGGGCCGTGACACGGCGTGCCTGGCCAGCGTTCTGCACCTCTATCGCGAAGACTGGATGCGCCGCATGCTGCTGCGCGACAACCGCATCGCCGACGCCAGCGTGATCGGCAATCTGGAGCGCAACGCCTCGTTCTTCGCCTCCAGCACGTTGATTATCCTGGCGGGTATTCTCACCGTGCTCGGCGCATCGGAGCGAGCGGTCTCGCTGTTGGCAGATATCCCGATGGTGCAACAGGCCTCCCAGGGCATGTCGGAGATCAAGTTGCTGTGTCTGGCGCTGGTGTTTGTCTATGCATTCTTTACCTTTAGCTGGTGCATGCGTCAGTACAACTTCGCAGCCATTCTGGTCGGCTCGGCCCCCATGGTCGGTGAGCGCCATGTGTCCGAACAGGAGCGCAAGGCCTTTGCCGCTCGCGCGGCGCGCGTCATCTCAATGGCCGCCAACCAGTTCAACTTCGGTCTGCGCTCCTACTACTTCGGCATGACCATGCTCGCCTGGTTCGTCAGCCCGTGGTTGTTCATGCTGATGAGTGCCGGTGTGGTGTTCGTGTTGTATCGCCGCGAGTTCCACTCCGACGTTCTCGACGTGATGGTCTATACCCCTACAGAGGCACCAATGCCCGAGGTGAATAAAGAGGCTGCTTGATGAGTATTCCATTCTGGTGTGTGTTTATCAGTGCCGTACTGATTTATGTGGCGCGGATGCCCGTGACCACGGCCATGAAAGAGCAGGGCGGCTATGACAACCACTTGCCGCGCCAACAGCAAGCGCAACTCACGGGGTTGGGGGCTCGTGCGGTAGCGGCACATCAGAACAGTTTTGAGGCGTTCATATTGTTCGCGGTTGGTGTGCTGATGGCGCATACCACGCAGACAGCGGGCTGGCTCATCGACTTGTTGGCGATCATTTTCGTGATCTCGCGAGTTCTCTATTTGGTGTGTTACTGGAAGGATCTGGCGTGGCAGCGCAGTCTGGTTTGGCTAGTGGGATTAATCTGCTCGTTGTTGTTGATGATTAGTCCGACTTTTCGCACGATTTTGCTTTAGCGCTGACATTGCAAAAAAATCAGGCAAAAGAAAACCCGCACTTGGCGGGTTTTCTTTTTCGACGCTAAAAACCGGTTTAGTTTTTAGGCGCTGCTTCTTTAGCAGCTTCTGCGTTCGATTCAGCCTGATCTTTGGCGGCTTCGGCGTTTTCTTTCGCCGCGTCGTTCACTTTATCCTGAGCTTTGTTCATGTCTTGCTGAGCTTGCTCAGCATGTTTGGCTGCATCTTGAGCTTTGTCCTCGGATTTTTTATCGCAGGCAGCGAGACCGAGGGAAGCGGTCAACATCAAGGCAATAGCTAAAGTCTTACGCATGGGGTGTTTCTCCTTATGGAAAATATCTATCTGGCCTTAAGAGCCCAGCCGTCAGGGTTAAGTTCCTCACTTTGTTCAGATATATAAGTTTGTTCTAAAACGGAACTTTTACCCGGACTGTTACTGCACTGTCCGAATGTTAAACAAGAGTATTTATCAAATGGCCGAAAACCCCGTTTTTGAGCGTGCGACGCGATTTCTGTCGGCGCTTCGACATTGTCAGGTACTCGGTTTGCGGGTTCACAGCGCGAGTACCGAGGGGCTTACGGTGGTACTGCCTTACAGTCCGCAAATCGTTGGAAACCCACAGACAGGCGTCATTCACGGCGGCGCACTGACATCGCTGATGGACACCGCATGCGGTATGTCCACACTCTGTGTGCTGCCCGAGTTCGAAGTCTGTCCGACCCTCGATCTGCGCATCGATTACATGCATGCCGCCGAGCCGCATAAAGATGTCTACGGCTTCGCCCAGTGTTACCGGGTCACCACCGACGTGATTTTCGCCCGCGGCTTTGCCTATCAGGACGATCCTGAACAACCAATTGCCCATGTCGTGGGCACGTTCATGCGCATGGGCAAGAACATCAAGGGCACCAAGGGTTTTGGTGGCGCCATCGCCGGAGTCAGGAAATGAGCGATTTTCAAGAACGACTGCAGGCGGCCCATGAGAAGGGCGAGTACAGCTCGCTGCTGCAATTGATTCCCTATGCCGGGCTGATCGGTGTCGAATGTTCGCGGGTGGGCGATGACTTGCTGTTCCGCCTGCCGGCCAACAAGGACAACATTGGTAACCCTTTATTGCCTGCGATCCATGGCGGCGTGATCGCCGGTTTCATGGAACTGTCCGCGGCGCTGCATCTACTGATTGCCACCGGATCGCCGGGGGTGCCGAAGATTATCGATTTTTCCCTCGATTACCTGCGCGCCGGGCAATTCCGTGATACCTGGGCCAGGTGCCAGGTCTGCCGTCAGGGGCGGCGGGTGGCCAATGTGGCGATTACCGCCTGGCAAACCACCGAAGGCGAGCCCATCGCCACAGCCCGGGCGCATTTCAAACTCGAGGAGCCCTTGAAATCCTGAACTGAGCCCCCAACTCTGATGACAACCCGCCGCCGACCGCTCAAGGTCGCGGCCAATGCCATCTGATTGGAGTTTGATGACCATGAGTGTGGAAACTCAAAAGGAAACCCTGGGCTTCCAGACCGAGGTGAAGCAACTGCTGCACCTCATGATCCATTCGCTGTATTCCAACAAGGAAATCTTCCTTCGCGAACTGATCTCGAACGCCTCTGACGCTGTAGACAAATTACGTTTCGAAGCGCTGTCCAAGCCAGACCTGCTGGAAGGCGGCGCCGAACTGAAAATCCGTGTGAGCTTCGACAAGGACGCTAAAACCGTCACCCTCGAAGACAACGGTATCGGCATGAGCCGCGAAGATGCGATCACCCATCTGGGCACCATCGCCAAATCCGGCACTGCCGACTTCATGAAGCACCTGACCGGCGACCAGAAGAAAGATTCGCACCTGATCGGCCAATTCGGTGTCGGTTTCTACTCCGCATTCATCGTCGCTGACAAAGTCGACGTGTACAGCCGTCGTGCCGGCACCGCCGCCAGCGAAGGCGTGCACTGGTCATCCAAGGGCGAAGGCGATTTCGAAGTTGCAACCATCGACAAAGCCGAGCGCGGCACCCGCATCGTTCTGCACCTGAAATCGGGCGAAGACGAATTCGCCGATGGCTGGCGTCTGCGTAACATCATCAAGAAGTACTCCGACCACATCGCCTTGCCAATCGAGCTGCCCAAAGAAGTGGCGGCCGCTGAAGGCGAAGAGAAGCCAGCCGTTGAATGGGAAACCGTCAACCGCGCCAGCGCGCTCTGGACTCGTCCGCGTACCGAAATCAAGGACGAGGAATACCAGGAGTTCTACAAGCACATCGCTCACGACTTCGAAAACCCGCTGAGCTGGAGCCACAACAAAGTCGAAGGCAAGCTGGAATACAGTTCGTTGCTGTACGTGCCAGCCCGTGCTCCGTTCGATCTGTACCAGCGTGAAGCGCCGAAAGGCCTGAAGTTGTACGTACAGCGTGTGTTCGTCATGGACCAGGCCGAATCGTTCCTGCCGCTGTACCTGCGCTTCATCAAAGGTGTGGTCGACTCCAACGACCTGTCGTTGAACGTGTCGCGGGAAATCCTGCAGAAAGACCCGATCATCGACTCCATGAAGTCGGCGCTGACCAAGCGCGTGCTCGACATGCTGGAAAAACTGGCGAAAAACGAGCCTGAGCAATACAAGGGCTTCTGGAAGAACTTCGGCCAGGTCATGAAAGAAGGCCCGGCAGAAGATTTCGCCAACAAGGAAAAGATCGCCGGCCTGTTGCGTTTCGCATCGACCCATGGCGACGATGGCGAGCAGGTTGTTGGCCTGGCCGATTACCTGGCGCGTGCCAAGGAAGGTCAGGACAAGATTTACTACCTGACTGGCGAAACCTACGCACAAGTCAAAAACAGCCCGCACCTTGAAGTCTTCCGCAAGAAGGGCATCGAAGTGCTGCTGCTGACCGACCGCATCGACGAGTGGCTGATGAGCTACCTCAACGATTTCGACGGCAAGAGCTTTGTCGACGTGGCACGCGGTGACCTGGACCTCGGCAACCTGGACTCGGAAGAGGACAAGAAGGCCGCTGAAGAAGTCGCCAAGTCCAAAGAAGGTCTGGTTGAGCGTCTGAAGACGGCGCTGGGCGAGTCCGTAGCCGAAGTTCGGGTTTCCCATCGTCTGACCGATTCCCCGGCGATCCTGGCCATTGGCGAGCAGGATCTCGGCCTGCAAATGCGCCAGATCCTCGAAGCCAGCGGGCAGAAGGTTCCGGATTCGAAGCCGATCTTCGAATTCAACCCGGCTCACCCGCTGATCGAGAAGCTCGACAATGAGCAGAGCGACGAGCGCTTCGGCGACCTGTCGCACATCCTCTTCGATCAGGCGGCCCTGGCGGCCGGCGACAGCTTGAAAGATCCGGCGGCCTACGTACGTCGACTGAACAAGCTATTGGTTGAGCTGTCGGCTTAATCAGGTTGTAGAAAAACCCGCTTCGGCGGGTTTTTTCATTCTGGTGTTTATGAGTCAGGAGTCAGAAATGAGCCAAATCACTGTACGTTCCGTTGCCTATCAGATTGACGGCCAGGCCTACGAAAGCCGTCTGGCCTTTGATGCCGGCCACCAAGGCCCGCGTCCGGGTTTGTTGATGGCGCCGAACTGGATGGGTGTTGGTGCCGGCGCCGAGGAGATCGCCAAGTCGGTTGCGGCCAAGGGTTATGTGGTGCTGATCGCGGATCTATACGGGCAATCGGTGCGTCCGCAGAACAACGATGAGGCGGGCGCGGCAATGACGCCGTTGAAGAATGACCGCCCCTTGCTGCGCAAACGCATGCAAGTGGCGTTCGAGCAGTTGCAAAGCCAGGGTGAGGCCGCTGTCGATACCTCGAAGCTGGCCACGTTCGGTTTCTGCTTTGGCGGTTGCTGTGCGCTGGAATTCGCTCGCACCGGTGCTCCGGTGAAGGCGGCGGTGTCGTTCCACGGTACGCTCGATACCCCGGACGTCAACGATGCAAAAAACATCAAGGGCTCGGTATTGGTGCTGCACGGCGCGTCCGATCCATTGGTACCGAAAGAGCAACTGCCGGCGTTCGAAGATGAAATGAATGCGGCGGGCGTGGATTGGCAGCTGCTGAGCTACGGCGGCGCATTCCATTCGTTCACCGATCCGCATGCGAATGTGCCGGGCATGATGATGTACGACGCCAAGGTCGCCGCCAGGGCGTTCACCTCGATGCACAACCTGCTGGATGAAGTGTTCAAGGGCTGACAGTAATTCGATCGGTCCCACGCGCAGCAAAGGAATGCCTCAACGGACGCTCCGCGTTCGGCTCTGGATGGGACGCGGAGCGTCCCGGGCTGCATTCCCACGCAGAGCGTGGGAGCGATCATCACAGCGGAGTGGGTTCGCTTCGTCCTTTTGGCAGTTCGATTCGCTCAACTTCCCCCGGCACTGTCGGCCAATCTCCGGCCGCCCAGCGCCGGCGCGCTTCGTCGATGGCCGCCGGATCGCTCGCCACGAAATTCCAGTTGATCCGTCGCGGTCCATCCAGCGGCGCACCACCGAACAGCACTGCATGACAATCGCTCTCGGCGAACAGTGTCATCTCTTCCCCGGCCGGCAAGACCACTAGCGAATGCGGTTCTACCGGCTCGCCATCCAGGTGCACATCGCCGCTCAACACATACAGCGCTCGTTCTTCATGCTCGGTTGGAATCAGCAAAGTCGTCGCCGTTTGCAGGTTCAATTCCGCGTAGAGCGTAGGAGAAAGAACAGGTACCGGTGACTCAAGGCAGAAGCCTGACCCGGCGATCATGCGGATCTTTACCCCCAGGTTATCGCTGACCGGGAGTGTCGCTGCCGGGTGATGGCTGTAATGCCCTGGACCTTGTTCATGATCCTTGGGCGAGGCCAGCCAGATTTGCAAGCCGTGCAGCTTGAAACTCCGATCCCACAGCGGCTCAGGCGTGCGTTCAACGTGAGCGATGGCGCTGCCGGCCGTCATCCAGCTGACATCGCCGGCGTTGACCACTTGATCCGAACCGAGGCTGTCCTTGTGCTGAAGCTGCCCCTCGAACAAGTAGGTAAGGGTCGACAGGCCGATATGCGGATGCTGTCGGATGTTCATGCCTTTGCCTGCCGGATACTCGGTTTCGAGCATGTGGTCGAAAAAAACGAAAGGTCCGACGCTGCGGCATTTGGCTGACGGCAACGGGCGAAGAATCGGCTGGCCTTCGACATCTTCAGCGCGAGGGCGGATCACGAGCGGAGTGTTCATGGTGCGTTCCAGACTGAGCGGGTAATGCCGTCGAGCATAACCCGCTTGCGCAGCCGTTGCCGCTATTGGCTGAATGCACCTTCCGAGAGGTGGGTTTCGATGCTGACTTCGGACGTGGTCATCAGCTTGTGGATCGGGCAGCGGTCAGCCACGCGATGCAGCTCGTCACGCTGTGCATCGGTCAGTACGCCCTTGAGCGTCAGCTTCACGTGCAGCGCGTATTTGCCTTTCTGTTCTTCGCTGTTATCGCGCTTGACCTCGACACCGACGCCAGTCAGCGGTATGTCCTTTTTCTTCGCGTACATCTTCAGGGTCAGGGCCTTGCATGCGCCCAATGCCGCGTCGAAGTAATCGTGTGGTTCCGGTGCGGAGCCTTCGCCGCCCGCGGAAACCGGGGCATCGGCAAACAATTGGTGGTCATCGATCTGTACGGTATGGCGAAGACCTTCAGCGGAAACGGTGTTGACGGTGACAGTCATGGAAAACCTCGCTAGCGACAGGAATAGTCATTCGATCAAAAAAGACCTTGAAGGTATAGAGCATGCCTGCGGTGACACGTTCCGGTTTTTTGTCCGGGCATGAAAAAGCCCCGCGATTGCGGGGCTCCTTCGTATCGTTGCGGATCAGCTGCCCTTGACAGCCTTGCCGTTGACGGTGCCGTCCAGGAGCATGATGTTGTACTCCTTGCCGTCGGTTTCGACCTGTTGCAGACGGACCAGCAGATAGTCCCAATCCTTGGCGAACCACAGCACGGTGATGCGCTTGCTTTGGGTCGGGTCGCGAACGCGCTCGACCTTGATCGCCTCGATCTGGCCAGCCTTGGTGTCGACTTTTTCCGAGCCCAGCACGCGGAAGTCATAGGTATCGACTTCGCCATCATCGACAACCTGATAGCTCATGCTTTTTTTGCCGGCAGCCACGTCATGTTGCAGTGCCAGTTGATAGGTGGATTTGTCGAAGATGCCGCGGTTCAGCGGGATATTGACTGCGTCACCACGATCGGTGCCGGTGACCTTTTTGGCGGCCCAGTCGAAATCCAGGTCAGCCTTTTTGGCTTTGCCCAGGCCACCACGTTCGAAGTGGTAGGACTGGGGCAGCAAGGTGTCCTTGTCGACCGTCAGGGTGCTTTCTTCGGACAGGCTGGCGATCATCATTGACGCCTTGAAGCTGAGTTTCCAGACGCCGTTGGCTTCCTTGGTCAGGCTGCGTTCGGCGGTGCCGCTCATGGGCAACTGCTTCCAGTCGGCGGTGTAGCTGGCGGAGAAGGGTTGAAGGTCTGCGGCCTGCGCGAATGGCAGGGCGAGCAGAGCGCAAGCGAAGAGCAGGGCGCGACGCATAAAATCTCCTAGGTTCGAATCAAGTGGCCGCTGGCGGCGAGTAACTGTCCATCCAGTAAAGCACCTTGCTCACCGAGTGATAACCGGCCTTCGGCAAACCAGCGTACGGCCATCGGGTAGATCAGGTGTTCCTGAGCGTGGACTCGCTGCGCCAGACTTTGCGGCGAGTCGTGCAACTCTACCGGTATTACTGCCTGTACGACCAGTGGTCCGCCATCGAGTTCCTCGGTGACAAAGTGCACGGAGCAGCCGTGCTCGGTGTCACCGGCCTCCAGCGCGCGCTGATGAGTGTGTAACCCTTTGTATTTGGGTAGCAGCGAGGGATGGATATTGAGCAGGCGACCCTGGTAATGACGGACAAAGCCAGCGCTGAGGATGCGCATGAAGCCGGCCAGTACCACGAGTTTGGGATTGAAGGCGTCGATCAGTTCGATCAGCGCGGCGTCGAAGGCCTCGCGACCTTCGAAAGCCTTGTGATCCAGTGAGCGGGTGGCGATACCCGCATCACGGGCGCGTTGCAGGCCGTAGGCGTCGGCGCGGTTGGAAATCACCGCAGCGATGCGGACCGGGCTGTCGCCGGTCCGCGTGCTGTCGATCAAGGCCTGCAAGTTACTGCCGGTGCCGGAGAGCAGCACCACGACATCACAGGTGGCGGACATCAGTGCGCCTTAAGGTTCTTCAGTTCAACCTGAGCCGCGCCTTCGGCAGCGGTGGAGATCTGACCGATGACCCAAGGCTGCTCACCGGCTTCACGCAGAACGTTCAGGGCGGTTTCCACGTGCTCTTGAGCCACGCAGATGACCATGCCCACGCCGCAGTTCAGCACGCGGTGCATTTCGTTCTCGTCGACGTTGCCTTTCTCTTGCAGCCAGTCGAACACCGCCGGGCGGGTCCAGCTCGCTACGTCAACGACTGCTTGGGCGCCTTTTGGCAGCACACGCGGGATGTTGTCCAGCAGGCCGCCACCGGTGATGTGGGCCATGGCTTTGACAGCGCCGGTTTCCTTGATCAGCTTGAGCAGCGGCTTCACGTAGATGCGGGTCGGGGCCATCAACAGATCGGTCAGCGGTTTGCCGTCGAGCTGGGTGTTTTCGATGTCGGCACCGGAGACTTCGATGATCTTGCGGATCAGTGAGTAACCGTTGGAGTGCGGGCCAGAGGACGGCAGGGCGAGCAGGGCATCGCCGGCAGCGACCTTGGAACCGTCGATGATTTCGGACTTTTCCACGACGCCGACGCAGAAACCGGCCAGGTCGTAGTCTTCGCCTTCGTACATGCCTGGCATTTCAGCGGTTTCGCCGCCGACCAGCGAGCAACCCGACAGTTCGCAGCCAGCGCCGATGCCGGTCACGACCTGAGCGGCGGTGTCGACGTTCAGTTTGCCGGTGGCGTAGTAGTCGAGGAAGAACAGCGGCTCGGCGCCGCAAACCACCAGGTCGTTGACGCACATGGCAACGAGGTCGATGCCGATGCTGTCGTGTTTGTTCAGGTTCAATGCCAGGCGCAGCTTGGTGCCGACGCCGTCAGTACCGGAAACCAGCACAGGCTGCTTGTAGCCGGCCGGGATTTCGCAGAGGGCGCCGAAACCGCCCAGGCCGCCCATGACTTCCGGGCGCGCAGTGCGCTTGGCGACGCTCTTGATGCGTTCGACCAATGCTTCACCGGCGTCGATGTCTACACCGGCGTCCTTGTAGCTCAGGGAGGGTTGCTTGCTCATGATCCAGGCCTTTAGGGGGGATTCAGGGGTAACGACCGAGTCCAGCGGGGCCGCCGAAATCGACGAAGGCGATTGCCTCACGCGAATTTCGAAAGTGCCCGGCTGTTGCCGGTCTGCGAAGGCGCGCGATTTTATCAGGCTTGAAGGGCAGCGGCCATCCTCAGGCCGACGGCAGGGACATATCCGCCTAAAAAAACCTTAATTATTCCGGGTTGATGGCATCCTGCTGACCTGTGCAAGGTATCGTCATTAACCGTCTATCGTTATGACAGTGCGAAAACTTACCCAGAGCGTGTGAATGTTTTGCGCCGGGCGATGGTCACAGCCTTGCTCGATGTCTTCATGCGGTCTGTTCCAGCCGCTCTTGTCGTCAGGAATCTTCCATGCGTTTTTGTAAATTCTTGTTTGTAGGCTGTTTGTCATTGTTCAGTCTGGTCAGTCATGCCGAAACCGTCAAAGGCCTTTATCAAGTGCGCGAGCCGGTCAGTGGCCAGGCGCCGGAGGAGCGTGATCAGGCGACCCAACGCGCGCTGGATACGCTGGTGTTGCGCCTGACCGGCGATCCCAAGGCAGTGCAAAGTCCGGGTCTGGCGGCGATTCGCAAGGATCCGCAGCAAATCATCAGTCAGTTCGGCTTCGACGCCGGGCCACCGGAAGTGCTGAAAGTCGATTTCGATCCGGCATCTACCGAGCAGGCGCTGCGGCGCGCCGGGCTGGCAATGTGGGGCGCCAATCGACCCTCGATACTCAGTTGGTGGTTGAACGATTCCGCAGAGGGCTCGAGCCTGGTAGGCGACGGTCAGGCCAGCGCCGCACCTTTACGCAGGGCGGCGCAACATCGCGGTTTGCCGCTGCGGTTACCGCTTGCCGATCTGAACGAGCAGATCGTCGCCACGGCGCCGAATCTGGAAAGCGCTGATCCGGCACCGCTACGTGGGGCGTCGGAACGTTACAATGCCGATGCGTTGCTCGCGGTGCATGCCCGGGAAGAGGGGGGGCAGTGGCAAGCCAAGTGGCGTTTGTGGCTGGGCGATCAAAAGGAGGCGGGCAATGTTCAGGGGGCTGATCAGGCGGCCTTGGCGGATGCAGTGATGTTGGCGGTCAATGAGCGCCTGGCGCCGCGGTTTGTTGCCAAGCCGGGAGCGTCGTCGCAGCAGTTGCTGGAAGTGCAAGGCATGAACCTTGAGCGCTATGCAGTGCTTGGGCGTTTGCTGGAGCCTTTTGCCGGGCGCCCGCAAAGTGTCGACGGTGACCGGATCCTGTATCGGGTCAACGGCAGTACCGATCAATTGCGTGCGCAATTGTCCCTGGCGAAGTTACAGGAGGTGACGGATGCACCGGTAGCTGCCGTTCCCGTGACGCCGGCTCAGCCTGCGGCGGGCGGTTCTGCTCCTGCCGTAGCGCCAGCCCCGGCCCCGACCCCGCAATTACGTTATCGCTGGTAGATTTTCTTTCTTTATATAGAAGCAATGGAGTGGTTCATGGCCGATACGCGGCGTTGGTTCTGGTTGGGTGCAGTAGTCCTGCTCTGCGCGTTTATCTGGCTGTTGCATCCGATTCTCACGCCGTTTCTGGTGGCGTTGTTGTTGGCATATCTGTTCGATCCAGTGGTGGATCGGCTGGAAAGGGCCGGACTGTCGCGGACCTGGGGCGTGATCACGGTATTCGCGTTGTTCACCCTGATTGTCACCGCGCTGATGCTGGTGTTGGTGCCTATGCTCGCCAAGCAGCTCTTGCGCTTATATGAATTGGCGCCACAGATGCTCGATTGGTTGCAGCACACTGCGTTGCCATGGGCGCAGTCAAAGTTTGGCTTGTCGGAGGGTTTCTGGAAGTTTGACAAGCTCAAGGCGGCCATCAGTGAGCACATGGGGCAGACCACCGATATTGTCGGGGTGGTGTTGAGTCAGGCGACGGCCTCGGGGCTGGCCCTGATTGGCTGGCTGGCGAACCTGGTATTGATCCCGGTGGTGAGTTTCTACTTGCTGCGCGATTGGGATCTGATGATGGCCAAGATCCGCAGCCTGCTGCCGCGTGATCGCGAAGAGCGCGCAGTGTCCCTGGCCGGCGAATGCCATGAAGTGCTGGGCGCGTTCGTGCGTGGGCAGCTGCTGGTGATGGTGGCGCTGGGCGCAATCTACGCCGCGGGCCTGATGCTGGTTGGTCTGGAGTTGGGGTTGCTGATCGGTTTGATTGCCGGACTGGCCGCGATTGTGCCGTACATGGGGTTTGTGATCGGGATTGGCGCGGCGCTGATCGCCGGGTTGTTCCAGTTCGGTGGCGATCTGTATCCCATGATCGGCATCGTCGCGGTGTTCATGGTCGGTCAGGCGCTGGAAGGCATGGTCCTGACGCCGTTGCTGGTGGGGGATCGAATCGGCTTGCACCCGGTGGCAGTGATCTTCGCGATTCTGGCCGGTGGTGAGTTGTTCGGGTTTACCGGCGTTCTGCTGGCACTGCCGGTGGCAGCGGTGATCATGGTGCTGGTGCGCCATGTACATGATTTATATAAAGATTCAGAAATCTACAGTGGCGTTGACGAGCCTGAGCTATAAAGGAAGGCGCGGGCAGCCCGGGTCGCTCCCGGGTTGCCCTGCACCTTCCATTGGATTGTTGCCCGCAGCGCCAAAGAAACTGTCATAAAACCAGAGCGCTAACGCAAACCTTTGATTTTGCTTGTGGTCTGTCGCATTGTGCGGTCGGCTTCACGGGTATAAACTTCGCAAACTTTACACAGAGGCCACTAACGGTTCCTTTGGAACTGTTCAGTCAGCATGAAACCGATTCAGCTGCCCCTAGGTGTGCGTCTGCGTGACGACGCCACCTTTATCAACTACTACCCAGGCGCCAATGCCGCTGCACTCGGCTATGTCGAGCGGCTGTGCGAAGCCGATGCTGGCTGGACCGAGAGCCTGATCTATCTCTGGGGCAAGCATGGAGTGGGGCGCACGCATCTGTTGCAGGCCGCATGCCTGCGATTCGAGCAGATGGGTGAACCGGCGGTTTATCTGCCGCTGGCCGAATTGATGGACCGCGGCATCGAAATTCTCGACAACCTTGAACAGTATGAGCTGGTCTGCCTGGATGACTTGCATGCAGTAGCCGGCAAGGCGGATTGGGAAGAAGCACTGTTCCATCTGTTCAATCGCCTGCGTGACAGCGGTCGGCGCTTGCTGATTGCGGCATCGACGTCTCCGCGCGAGTTGCCGGTGAAGCTGGCGGACCTCAAATCCCGCCTGACTCTGGCGCTGATCTTTCAAATGCGCCCGCTCTCCGACGAAGACAAATTGCGAGCCCTGCAACTGCGAGCATCCCGTCGCGGCCTGCACCTGACCGACGAGGTCGGGCATTTTATTCTGACCCGAGGTACCCGCAGCATGAGTGCACTTTTCGACCTGCTTGAGCAGCTCGATCAGGCCTCGCTTCAAGCCCAGCGCAAGCTGACAATTCCCTTCCTTAAAGAGACGCTGGGTTGGTAGTTGAACCCGCTAAATTAAAGGCTTCAAGCGCTTTCTGGCATATTTCAGGCGCCAGAAAATCCGCTTTCCCGCATGGCTGCAGGCTGCGTCAGCATTCAAAATAGGCTTAAGCGCTTAGATGTTAACGAGAAACCGATAAGTCACAAAAAGTTCGATTGAATTTGCAAATGAGGTTGATAGCGGGCATAGTCTCGGCTTCTTTACAACTATCAGCCACGGTCGTGCCCATGCTAAATCGCTTTGCACCCCTCGTGCCCCTCGCACTCGTTACCCTGTTGTTCGGTTGCGCTGCCCATACTCCGGTGTCCCAGCAGCAACAACAGCAGGTTCAAAACTCTGTTACTGCCCAAGCTTCCGCTCGTTATCAGGAAGCTCTTTATCAAGAAGAAGTCGCCACCGAAAAAGAACTGGCCAACTTCGCCGATGGCAAGTCCTACCAGCTGCCGGTTCTGGCAGACAGCATTCTCGAACGCGGCATGTCGCTGATCGGTACCCGTTACCGTTTTGGTGGTACCTCTGAAGCCGGTTTCGATTGCAGCGGTTTCATCGGTTACCTGTTCCGTGAAGAGGCCGGCATGAACTTGCCGCGCTCGACTCGTGAAATGATCAACGTTGACGCGCCACTGGTTTCGCGCAGCAAGCTCGAACCGGGCGATCTGCTGTTCTTCGCAACCAATGGCCGCCGTGGTCGTGTCAGCCATGCCGGGATCTATCTGGGTGACAACCAGTTCATCCACTCCAGCAGCCGCCGCAGCGGTGGGGTGCGGATCGATAGCCTGGGCGACAGCTACTGGAGCAAGACCTTCATCGAAGCCAAGCGTGCACTTGCCATGGCCCCCGGTGCCGCTCCGATCGTCACCGCACGCAAGTAAACGGACTTTTTGTAAGGCGAACTTAAAGTCTTACTTGAAGTTTGCCTGATAAGCGCTAGAATTCTGATCAATCAATGATGGCAAACCGCCTGCGTACTGCGCAGGCGGTTTTCTTTTCTGCGTCCCGGCAGAAAACGCCGCAGCCAGATCAGGATGCTCTGCTTATGACGATGTCGGCCCGCCTCGCAATCATCTTTATCGCAGCACTGCTCAGCGCTTGCGCCAGCCGCACACCGCCACCAGCGCCGGTGGTTCGTGCTCCAATCGTATTCGGTCCCTCCCAGGCTTTTTCGCCAGAAGCGCAAGATGTGCTGTTTCGCGCGTTGGGCCTGGTAGGCACGCCCTATCGCTGGGGCGGCAACACGCCGGATTCCGGCTTTGATTGCAGTGGCTTGATCGGCTATGTGTACCGTGATGTCACCGGAATTTCCTTGCCGCGCACCACGCGCGAGATGATCTCCATGCAGGCGGCCAATGTCGGCAAGGAAGGTTTGCAGACCGGTGACCTGATCTTCTTTGCCACCAATGGCGGTTCCCAGGTCAGCCATGCCGGGATTTACGTGGGCGAAGGCCGTTTCGTCCATGCGCCCGCCACGGGTGGCACGGTCAAGCTCGATAGCCTGTCCAAAGCGTATTGGCAGAAAGCCTACCTGAGTGCCAAGCGCGTTCTGCAGCCAGAACATCTGGCGCGCAATCCCTGATGGCTTGAGGTTGTCGATATGACTGCTCGCACGCTTAATCTCGACGATGCGCTGTATCAATATCTGCTCGATGTGTCCCTGCGCGAGACGCCGCTGCTCAAGCGTTTGCGCGACGAAACTCAGGCATTGCCGATGGCGCGCTGGCAGGTAGCGCCCGAGCAGGGACAGTTCCTCGCGTTACTGGTGAAACTCACTGGAGCACGACGAGTGCTGGAAATCGGCACCTTCACCGGATACAGCGCCCTGTGCATGGCTGCAGCCTTGCCTGAAGACGGGGCACTGATCTGCTGTGACATTCCTGGGGATTACAACGCCATCGCGCGTCGCTATTGGCAGGAAGCCGGACTGGCCAAGCGCATCGATCTGCGCCTGGCGCCTGCGCTGGAGACGCTCGGCAAACTCGATCAGCCTGGCGAATTCGATTTGATTTTCATCGATGCCGACAAGGCGAACTACCCAGCCTATCTGGAGCACGCATTGCGCTTGCTGCGTACTGGCGGGCTGGCGGTATTCGACAATACCCTGTGGAGCGGCCGGGTACTTGAGGACAACCCCGAAAGCGCAGACACCCGCGCCATTCAAATGCTCAATCGAGCGTTGAAGGATGACGCGCGGGTTGATCTGTCATTGTTGCCGCTGGGAGATGGGCTCACGCTCTGCCGTAAACGCTAGAGATCACAGGCTTGGGGACGTTTACTGGGTCGCAGACACCCGCCAAACCTTGTTCCCCACATCATCGGCCACCAGCAGGCCTCCTTGCTGATCAATCACCACACCCACTGGCCGGCCCATGGCTTTCTCATCTTCGTTGAGGAAACCGGTGAGCACATCAATCGGTTGTCCCGTTGGCTTGCCAGCGTTGAATGGCACAAAAATCACTTTGTAACCGCTGTGCGGCTTGCGGTTCCAGGAGCCGTGCTGACCGATAAAGGCACCTTCCTTGAATTGCGCCGGCAACGTGTTGCCTTCGGCGAACGTCAGGCCGAGCGAGGCGGTGTGCGGGCCGACGGCGTAATCCGGCGCAATGGCCTTGGCGACCAGATCGGGTTTTTGCGGTTCGACGCGTACGTCTACGTGCTGACCGTAATAGCTGAACGGCCAGCCATAAAAGCCGCCGTCCTTCACGGAAGTGATGTAATCGGGCACCAGATCGCTACCGATTTCATCTCGCTCGTTGACTGCCGTCCACAGCGCCCCGCTTTGCGGCTCCCAAGCCATGCCATTGGGATTGCGCAGGCCAGAAGCAAAGATCCGGTGATTGCCGGTGGCGCGGTCCACTTCCCAGATGGCCGCGCGTCCTTGCTCCTGATCCATGCCGTTTTCGCCGACATTACTGTTGGAACCGACCGTCACGTACAACTTGCTGCCGTCCCGGCTGGCAATGACATTTTTGGTCCAGTGGTGATTCAGCGTACCGCCGGGCAGGTCGACCACTTTGATCGGCTGCGACTTGATCGTCGTGTCGCCGTTTTCATAATGGAAGCGCAGCAGGCGATCAGTGTCGGCCACGTAAAGGTCGTTACCCACCAGCGTCATGCCGAAGGGCGAATTGAGGTTTTCCAGGAAGACCGTGCGGGTTTCGGCGACGCCATCGTGGTCCTTGTCTCTGAGCAGTGTGATGCGATTCGCACTTGGTACACCCGCCCCGGCGCGGGCCATGACTTTCTTGGTGATCCAGCCCTTCACGCCTTTGTTGTCATCGGGCTTGGGCGGGGCATTGGTTTCAGCGACCAGTACGTCACCATTGGGCAATACATACAGCCAGCGTGGATGGTCGAGATTATCGGCAAAGGCGGCGACTTGTGTGCCGCTGGCCGCTACGGGTTTTACGCCCTCCGGCCAGCCAATGGCCGGGGCGATGTTCATCGTCGGGAACAGTGTTTTGTTGGGTTCGGGCAACTTGGGTGACGGGCCGGTGCCGTCGGAGACTTGCAGGCTGGAGGTTTCACCACAAGCGGCGAGCCCTCCGGCGAGCGCGATAACGAGAACGTACTGAGGTTTGCGCATTGCTGATCTTCCCTATGAATGCCTTGATTTAATCATAGAGAAGCCGGGATGCCGGATGGTTCAACGCTTCAGCCGCGAGCCTCCTTGAACAGCACGGCGATGCCGGGATGATACTGGCCCGCTTCGTTGTGCAGCTTGCGATAGGCGTATGGGAAATACCAGGCCACCGCGCAGGTGTGTTCCTTTTGCAGGTCGTCGACCATGTCCTGGAGCTCTTCGGGTGTGGCGCCATGTTGGGTTTTATGCGGCGCCACGAACAGGCAGCCAAGCTTCAGGTCGCTGGCGTAGCTGATGCGTTTGGCCTCGCTGGTGATGTCTTGCAGCGCCTGGGCGAGGTTCAGATTGTTGACCCGTGGCCAGCGCTGAGTGGCCTGGAGCCAGGCGCGGGCTTCGGTGGTGGCGATGAACAGGTCGGCCCGGCCGTTGCGCTCGCCTTCTTCTATCTGTTTGCGGGTGGGCGATTGCTGGAGGGTAATCATCTCGGCCATCCAGGCCGCGGAGGAGAGCAGGCCTAGGTTGGCTTTTTCGTCCAGCCAATAGGGCGTTTCATTGTCGCCGCGTACAGCGTTGTAGCGATCGATGCAGTCAAACCAGCGCTCCAGCACCGGTCGCAGGAATTCCAGCTTCGGATTGCTGATGATCAAGCCTTGCATGGTGCTCACCCTTATTATTGTGTGGTGTTATGGCTCTTTGATATCACTGCTGAGAGTGTGGCACAAGATCGCCATCAGATTATTGATCGCAAGTGTTATTCACTTGTGCGCCCTGTCTTCAATTGACGCTCCACCCCCAACCCTCTAACCTTCGCGGCTTGTTTCAGGTGCTCTGTGGCTCGGGTCGACAGAGTGAAACAGGGAAGTCGGTGAGCGAGCGCATCAAGGGTGATGAGCCGCAATCCCGACGCTGCCCCCGCAACGGTAAATGAGTGAAAGACTGCGCCTTTGGCCACTGTGTCGACTGACATGGGAAGGCGCGCAGTCAGGCGCAAGCCGCTCATGAGTCCGGAGACCGGCCTGATTCATCCAAGCGGCATCACGGTGGGCGATGCCAGGCTTCTTGCCGTCTATTCTTGTGCCTGCCCGCCGTTATTCATGCCTCAACGGAGAGCTCCCCCATGACTGATACCCCTGATCGTGACGAACGTCATCTGGCGCGCATGCTGCGCAAAAAAGCCGTGATCGACGAACGTATCGCCAATTCCCCGAATGAATGCGGGCTGTTGCTGGTGCTGACCGGTAACGGCAAAGGCAAGAGCAGCTCGGCGTTCGGCATGCTTGCGCGATCCATGGGCCATGGCATGCAGTGTGGCGTGGTGCAGTTCATCAAAGGGCGTAACAGCACCGGCGAAGAATTGTTCTTCCGACGTTTTCCCGAGCAGGTGCGATTTCATGTGATGGGCGAGGGCTTCACCTGGGAAACCCAGGATCGCCAGCGTGATATCGCCGCGGCCGAAGCGGCCTGGGCTGTTTCGCAGGAACTGCTGCGTGATCCGTCCATCGGCCTGGTGGTGCTGGACGAACTGAACATCGCCCTCAAGCACGGGTATCTCGATCTGGACCAGGTGCTCAGTGATTTGCAGGCGCGCCCGGCGATGCAGCACGTGGTGGTGACCGGTCGCGGCGCCAAGCCTGAGATGATCGAGCTGGCCGACACCGTCACCGAGATGGGCATGATCAAGCACGCCTTCCAGGCTGGTATCAAAGCGCAAAAAGGCGTCGAGCTGTGAGTCGCACTGTATGAATAGCGCTCGTCAATGCCCGGCGGTACTGATTGCCGCGCCGGCCTCCGGTCAGGGCAAGACCACGGTCACCGCCGCGTTGGCCCGTTTGCATCGCAATCAGGGGCGCAAGGTGCGCGTGTTCAAATGCGGCCCGGACTTTCTCGACCCGATGATTCTCGAGCGCGCCAGCGGTGCGCCGGTGTATCAACTGGATATGTGGATGGTCGGCGAGCAGGAAAGTCGTCGGCTGTTGTGGGAAGCCGCGGCTGAAGCCGATCTGATCCTGATCGAAGGCGTGATGGGATTGTTCGATGGTACGCCGTCGAGTGCCGATCTGGCGCGGCACTTCGGTGTGCCGGTACTCGCTGTGATCGACGGCACCGCCATGGCCCAGACTTTTGGAGCACTGGCCCTCGGGCTGGCGCGTTATCAGGCGGACTTGCCGTTTGCCGGGGTTCTGGCCAATCGTGTCGGCACCCTGCGTCACGCGCAATTGCTCGAAGGCAGCCTGACCGAAGGCTTGCGCTGGTACGGTGCCTTGTCCCGGGAAACCGGGATCGAATTGCCGAGTCGGCACCTGGGGCTGGTACAGGCCAGTGAGTTGAATGATCTCGATGTGCGTCTGGATGCTGCCGCCGATGCCCTGGCCAGCAGTTGCGAAGTGGCGTTACCGCCGGCCGTGGAATTCGCGGCGCCCGACGTGATCGCGGCCGAACCGTTGTTGGCCGGTGTGCGGATTGCCGTGGCCCGGGACGAAGCCTTTGCCTTTACCTATGGTGCCAGCCTCGATCTGTTGCGGGCGATGGGTGCCGAGTTGCGGTTTTTCTCGCCGATTCGCGATGCCGATTTGCCGCAGGCCGACAGCCTGTATCTGCCCGGTGGTTATCCGGAATTGCACCATGTGGCATTGGCGCAAAATACTTCGATGCTGAACGCCATTCGCGCGCACCATGCCGCGGGCAAGCCGCTGCTGGCCGAATGTGGCGGCATGCTTTATCTGCTCGATTCGTTGACCGACGTCGAAGGCACGCGCGCCGAGCTGGTCGGTTTGCTCAGCGGTGACGCGGTGATGCAAAAGCGCCTCGCCGCGCTGGCCTTGCAAGCGGTCGAGTTGCCGGAGGGTTCGCTGCGTGGACATACGTATCACCACTCGCTGACGACCACCGATTTGACGCCGATTGCCCGTGGCCTGAGCCCTAACGGCGGGCGCGGGGCGGAGGCGGTTTTCCGCGAGGGGCGGATGACAGCGTCGTATGTGCATTTTTATTTTCCGTCCAACCCATCGGCAGTCGCCGCATTGTTTGCGCCTGACCTTGAAACCGCTATCGCTGCGATGCGGCGACCGGACAAATCAGCCCCCACAGTGAGCGGTGTGATACCTGAAGAAATGCAATTCCCTGTGGGAGCTGGCTTGCCAGCGAAGAGGCCATGACCGACAACGCCTTTTCCGACGTCGAACGCGAAGCGGTTTATCGCGCCATCGCCGAACGCCGCGACATGCGCCACTTCAGCGGCGGTACTGTCGAACCCGAATTGCTTCGGCGTCTGCTCGAAGCCGCGCATCAGGCGCCCAGTGTCGGCCTGATGCAGCCCTGGCGTTTCATCCGCATCAGCGATCGAGATTTGCGCGGCAAGATCCAGCGACTGGTGGAAGACGAACGTGTGCGTACCGCCGAGGCTCTCGGTGAGCGCACCGACGAGTTCATGCAGCTCAAGGTCGAAGGCATCAACGAGTGTGCCGAAGTGCTGGTGGCCGCACTGATGGATGGCCGCGAGCGGCACATCTTCGGTCGCCGCACCTTGCCGGAAATGGACCTGGCGTCGTTGTCCTGCGCGATCCAGAACCTGTGGCTGGCGTCCCGTGCCGAAGGATTGGGCATGGGCTGGGTTTCATTGTTCGAACCGCAGGCGCTCGCCGACCTGCTGGGCTTGCCCGCCGGTGCCAAGCCGTTGGCGATCCTGTGCCTGGGGCCGGTCAAAGAGTTCTATCCGGCGCCGATGTTGGTGCTCGAAGGCTGGGCGCAGGAACGTCCGCTAAGCGAAATGTTGTACGAAAATTATTGGGGAGTGAGTCAATGAGTGTGGCGTTATTGAGTGTCGCCGCAGTGGCGCTGGATGCGCTGCTGGGCGAACCCAAACGCTGGCATCCGCTGGTGGCGTTCGGCCGTTTTGCCGAGCGCATCGAGCAACGTTTCAATGGCGGTGGCCGTGGCTGGCGCAGCCATGGCGTGACGGCGTGGGTGATCGCCGTGTTGCCGCCGACATTGTTGGCCACGGCCTTTTCCTGGGCGCCTTATGTCGGCTGGATCGTCGAGATTCTCGCGCTGTATTGCGCCCTCGGCATGCGCAGCCTCGGTGAGCACGTCGAACCTGTAGCAAAAGCCCTGCGCAGCGATGATCTTGAAGAGGCACGCAAACGCGTGAGTTATCTGGTGAGCCGCAAAACCAGTGAGCTGGACAAAACCGAAGTCGCCCGTGCCGCCACCGAATCGGTACTGGAGAACGGCAGCGACGCGGTGTTCGCCGCCTTGTTCTGGTTCGCCGTGGCCGGTGCGCCGGGCGTAGTGCTCTACCGTTTGAGCAATACGCTGGATGCGATGTGGGGTTATCGCAACGAACGCTTCGAGCGTTTCGGATGGGCCGCGGCAAAGATCGATGACATCCTCAATTACATTCCTGCGCGTCTGGTGGCGATGACCTACGCGCTGCTCGGCAAAACCCGACTGGCGTGGAAATGCTGGCGTACTCAGGGACCAACCTGGGACAGCCCGAATGCGGGTCCAGTGATGGCGGCGGGGGCCGGCGCGCTGGGCGTCGAATTGGGCGGGCCGGCGATTTATCACGGCGAACGGCATGAGCGTCCGCAACTGGGCGAAGGTGCGCCGGCGGACGCGGACTCCATCGACCGTGGCTGGCAATTGGTCCAGCGCGGCGTATGGTTATGGCTGCTGATTCTCTGCGTGGGGGCTGAATTTTATGCTTGAACACGGTGGACGGTTGCGCAAGGCGGCGCTCGAATACGGCATCGAGGAAGCCGATTGGCTTGATTTGTCCAGCGGTCTCGCGCCCTGGCCGTTTCCAGTCCCCGATATCCCGCTGCGCGCCTGGGCGCGGTTGCCAGAGGCCGACGATGGCCTGGAGCAGGCCGCCTGCGATTACTACGGCACCTTGCAGGCATTGCCAGTGGCCGGTTCGCAAATGGCTATCCAGCTGCTGCCGCGTTTGCGGCGGGTCGGCAAGGTTGGCGTACTGTCGCCGTGTTACGCCGAACATGCCGAAGCCTGGCGTCGCAACGGCTACATCGTGCGAGAAGTGCTGGAACAGGAAGTCGATTTCTTCCTCGACAGCCTCGACGTGCTGGTGGTGGTCAACCCGAACAATCCCACCGGGCTGAGCCTGACGCCCGCCCGATTGCTGGACTGGCACACGCGCCTGGCGCAGCGCGGAGGCTGGTTGGTGGTGGACGAAGCGTTCATCGACAACACGCCGCACTTGAGCCTGGCACCGTTTGCCCATCAGGTCGGCCTGATCGTACTGCGCTCGTTCGGCAAGTTTTTTGGCCTGGCCGGCGTGCGTCTGGGATTTGTGCTGGCCGAGCGCAAGTTGCTCAAGTTGCTCGCTGAACAGGTAGGGCCGTGGGCCGTCAGCGGTCCGACCCGTGTGTTGGGCCAATCGTGCCTGCGTGATACCGAAGGACAAACGCAGCAACGGATACGGGCCGAAGAGGCCAGCGAGCGGTTGGCGTCGTTGCTCGAGCGTCACGGTTTCAAACCGCAGGGTGGTTGCGCGCTGTTCCAGTGGCTGATCACCGATCGCGCCGAAGAGCTCCACGAGTTCATGGCCCGTCGCGGCATTCTGCTGCGCTTGTTCACCCACAACAGCAGCCTGCGTTTTGGCTTGCCGGGAGATGAAGCCGATTGGGCGCGTCTCGACGCCGCATTCACTGCTTTATCCAAGGAACACCCATGACCACGCTGATGGTGCAGGGCACCACCTCCGATGCCGGCAAAAGCACCCTGGTGACGGCGTTGTGCCGCTGGGTCAAACGTCAGGGTGTGAGTGTGGTGCCGTTCAAGCCGCAGAACATGGCCCTCAACAGCGCAGTGACGGCCGACGGTGGCGAGATCGGCCGCGCGCAAGCCGTGCAGGCTCAGGCGGCGTTCCTCGAACCTCACACCGACATGAACCCGGTACTGCTCAAGCCCAACAGCGATACCGGCGCGCAGGTGATCATCCATGGCCGCGCGGTCACGACGATGAATGCCGTGGCCTATCACGACTACAAAGCTATCGCGATGCAAGCGGTGCTGGCCTCGCACGCACGATTGAGCGCGGCGTATCCGGTGGTGATGGTCGAAGGCGCGGGCTCGCCGGCCGAAATCAACCTGCGTGCCGGCGACATCGCCAACATGGGGTTCGCCGAAGCGGTGGATTGCCCGGTGCTGCTCATCGCTGACATCAATCGCGGCGGGGTTTTCGCGCATCTGGTGGGCACGCTGGAGCTGTTGTCGGCGAGCGAACAGGCACGGGTCAAAGGCTTCATCATCAATCGTTTTCGCGGTGACATTGCCCTGCTGCAACCCGGTCTCGACTGGCTGGAACAGCGCACCGGCAAACCAGTGATCGGTGTGCTGCCTTATGTGATGGACCTGCACCTGGAAGCCGAAGACGGCATCGATCAGCGCCAGACCGACAAGGCCGAGCAAGTCCTGAAAGTGCTGGTGCCGGTGTTGCCGCGCATCAGTAACCACACCGATTTCGATCCACTGCGCCTGCATCCGCAAGTCGACCTGCAATTCATCGGCCCCGGTCAGGCGATTGCGCCGGCCGACCTGATCATTCTGCCCGGCTCGAAAAGTGTGCGCAGTGACCTCGCCTATCTGCGGGCTAACGGCTGGGAAACGGCGATCTCTCGGCACTTACGCTATGGCGGAAAAGTGTTGGGAATTTGCGGTGGCCTGCAGATGCTTGGCGAGCAAGTGCATGACCCGTTGGGCCTGGAGGGTGCACCCGGTTCCAGCGCCGGTCTGGGCTTGCTGGCATTTGAAACGCAATTGGAACAGGACAAACAACTGCGCAATGTGCGTGGGCACCTGGCGTTGGAGAATGCTGAAGTCGTCGGCTATGAAATTCATGCGGGCGTGACCACCGGGCCGGCGCTGGAAAATGCGGCGGTGCAACTCGACGACGGTCGTTGCGACGGTGCCCGGAGCGTCGACGGGCAAATTCTCGGTACTTATCTGCATGGCCTGTTCGAATCACCGGCCGCTTGCAGTGCGCTGCTGCGCTGGGCGGGTTTGCAGAACGTGCAGGACGTCGATTACCACGGTTTGCGCGAGCGCGATATCGAGCGGCTGGCGGATTTGGTGGAGAAGCATTTGGATACCGCGCTGTTACGGGAACTCTGTGGGATCTGAGGTGATTGTGCTGGCCTCATCGCGGGCAAGCCTTGCTCCGACAATTTCGCAGCGAGCCGCAATTGTGTGGTTGACACAAAACTGTAGGAGCAAGGCTTGCCCGCGATGACGTCAGTCGATTCACCAATATTTATAGGAAGTAACCATGCTGCAACTGATCCTCGGCGGCGCCCGCTCCGGCAAAAGTCGCCTGGCCGAAAAACTGGCGGCTGACAGCCAATTGCCGGTGACCTACATCGCTACCAGCCAGCCGCTTGATGGTGAAATGAATGAGCGGGTCGCCCATCACCGCGCCCGTCGCCCAGCCGAGTGGAACCTCATTGAAGAACCGCTGCAACTGGCCCGCGTCCTGCGGGAAAACGCGCGCGCCGATCATTGCCTGTTGGTGGATTGCCTGACGCTGTGGCTGACCAACCTGCTGATGCTCGACGACGCTGAGCGCTTGTGCGCCGAACGTGATGCCTTGCTGGAGTGCCTGGTGTCGCTGCCGGGTGAAATCATTTTTGTCAGCAACGAGACCGGAATGGGTGTCGTGCCGCTGGGCGAATTGACTCGCCGCTTTGTCGATGAAGCCGGTTGGCTGCATCAAGCTCTGGCCGAACGCTGTCAGCGAGTCGTCCTGACCGTTGCCGGCTTGCCCCTGACTCTGAAAGGAACTGCGTTATGACCTCATCCTGGTGGCTGGCCCCGTGCAAACCGCTCGACACCCAAGTGCTCGAACTGGCGCAAGCGCGGCAACAGCAACTGACCAAACCGGCCGGTTCCCTCGGTCAGCTCGAGTCGCTGGCTGTTCAGCTGGCCGGCCTGCAAGGGCAGGTGAAACCCGGCCTGGATCAAGTGTGGATTGCGATTTTCGCCGGTGATCATGGCGTGGTCGCCGAGGGTGTGTCGGCGTACCCCCAGGAAGTCACCGGGCAAATGCTGCACAACTTCGTCAACGGTGGTGCGGCGATCAGCGTGTTGGCGCGACAGTTGGGTGCATCCCTGGAAGTGGTCGATCTCGGCACCGTAACGCCGTCGTTGAATCTGCCGAACGTACGTCATCTGAACATCGGCCCTGGCACGGCGAATTTCGTACAAGGGCCGGCGATGACTCAGGCGCAAGGCGAACTTGCATTGCAGGCCGGTCGCGACAGCGTGTTGCGTGCCATCACGACGGGCGCGCAACTGTTTATCGGTGGCGAGATGGGCATCGGCAACACCACCGCCGCCAGCGCCTTGGCCTGTGCCTTGCTCGATTGTCCGGTGATGCACCTGACCGGGCCGGGCACCGGGTTGAATGCACAAGGTGTCAGCCATAAGGCTCAAGTGATCGAGCGGGCGTTGACGTTGCACGCCGCTCAACGTGGCGATGCCTTGCTCACCCTGTTCAACCTCGGCGGTTTTGAAGTTGCAGCGTTGGTCGGGGCTTACCTGGCCTGTGCCCAGGAAGGCGTTGCGGTGCTGGTGGACGGGTTCATTTGCAGCGTTGCGGCATTGGTCGCGGTGCGTTTGAACCCGCAATGCCGTCCGTGGCTTTTGTTCGCTCATTGTGGCGCCGAGCCGGGTCATCGGCATGTTTTGGAAACGCTGAATGCCGAACCGTTGCTCGATCTCGGACTGCGACTGGGCGAGGGCAGTGGTGCCGCGTTGGCGGTGCCGTTGCTGCGCCTGGCGTGTGATCTGCACGGGCAGATGGCGACCTTCGCCGAGGCTGCCGTGGCGGATCGTCCGGCATGATTTTGCACCTGGATCTGTTGCGTCACGGTGAGACCGAACTCGGCGGCGGCCTGCGCGGCAGCCTCGACGATGCGCTGACCGAGGCGGGATGGGCGCAAATGCGCGCGGCGGTGCTCAGTCAGGGACCGTGGGATCGCCTGGTCAGCTCGCCATTGCAGCGGTGTGCGCGGTTCGCCCATGAGCTCGGTGAGCGATTGGCTTTGCCGGTCACGCTGGAAAAAGATCTGCAGGAACTGCATTTCGGCGCTTGGGAAGGGCAGAGCGCCGCCGAATTGATGAAAACCGATGCGCAGGCCCTGGGGCTATTTTGGGCTGATCCCTATGCGTTCACCCCTCCGGACGGTGAGCCGGTTGCGGATTTTTCTGCCAGGGTGCTTGCCGCCGTGGCGAGGTTGCAGGCCGCCTACGCCGGTGAACGGGTGTTGCTGATCAGCCATGGCGGCGTCATGCGTCTGCTGCTGGCCCAGGCACGGGGATTGCCGCGCGAGCAATTGCTGGGTGTCGAAGTCGGTCATGGTGCGTTGTTCTCGCTGTCGGTCGATGCCGATGGCGTGTTAAGGGAAGTGATCTGAGCATGTTGCCATTCTGGATCGCCCTGCAATTCCTCAGCAGTTTGCCGATCCGTCTGCCGGGAATGCCGACGCCTGAGCAGCTGGGACGCTCGCTGCTGTTCTATCCGCTGGTGGGGTTGTTGTTCGGCGTCATTCTGTGGACGTTGAACTGGCTGATGCTGGGGACGCCTTTGCTGCTGCATGCGGCCCTGTTGTTGACGGCTTGGGTCCTGCTCAGCGGAGCGTTGCACCTGGATGGCCTGGCCGACAGTGCCGATGCCTGGCTGGGCGGTTTTGGGGATCGCGAACGGACGTTGACGATCATGAAAGATCCGCGCAGCGGTCCGATCGCGGTGGTGGCGCTGGTGTTGGTGTTGCTGCTGAAATTCTGCGCGTTGCTGGCGCTGATCGAGCAGTCGCATGCGCTGGCCCTGATCATCGTGCCCCTGATCGGCCGAACTGCGTTGCTGGGGTTGTTCCTGACCACCCCTTATGTGCGCGCAGGCGGTTTGGGCCAGGCGCTCGCCGATCATCTTCCGCGCTCGGCGGGCAAGCAGATAATGGTCGCAAGCGCCGTGGTCTGTGTGCTGATTGCGGGGTTTGGCGGTGTTCTGGCGCTGGCCCTGGCGGCGGCAATGTTTGTCTGGCTGCGGCAGATGATGCTACGGCGATTGGGTGGAACCACGGGCGATACCGCCGGGGCGCTGCTGGAGCTGCTGGAAGTTGCAGTGCTGGTGGGCTTGGCGTTTTTCTGAACTTCACCCATCATGCGACTTGATTTAACACAACCGCGGGTATATACACGCACCATGCTCGAATCCCAATGTTTATGTATCAACCTGCGTCGCGCCGCCCGTGGCGTCAGCAGGCATTACGACGGCGCACTCGACGGCTTCGGGATCAATGTCGCGCAGTATTCTTTGCTGTGTAATTTGCAACGGCTGGATCAACCGAGCATTTCCACCCTCGCCGAAGCGATGGGGCTGGACCGCAGCACGCTGGGGCGCAATCTGCGTGTGCTGGAGGGCGAAGGGTTGGTGATGCTGGTCGAGGGCGAGGACATGCGCAATCGCATCGTCAGGCTGACCGAAGCCGGAGCAGAGCGTTTAAAAGCAGCCCTGCCGGCGTGGGAGGCGGCGCAACAGCGCTTGATCGATCGTCTGGGCGCTGAAAAGCGCGAAACATTACTGAAGTTGCTGGATGAACTGGCTTGATGCCAGTTTGTTCGATCTTAAGCGGGTATATACCCGCGACCGGAGAACAATAATGACATCAATGTGGCGTACATGTGGTTGGGTTCTGTTGGGGAGTGCGCTGATTCTTGCGTTGTCTCTGGGGGTGCGGCATGGCTTCGGGCTGTTCCTGGCGCCGATGAGTGCCGAATTCGGCTGGGGACGCGAGGTGTTTGCCTTTGCCATCGCCCTGCAGAATCTGATCTGGGGACTCGCACAGCCCTTTACTGGCGCGTTGGCCGATCGCTTCGGCGCGGCGAAAGTCGTGCTCATCGGCGGTGTGCTGTACGCCCTGGGTCTGGTGTTCATGGGCCTGTCGGATTCGCCGGCGACCCTGTCCCTGAGCGCCGGTCTGCTGATCGGGATTGGTCTGTCGGGTACCTCATTTTCAGTGATTCTCGGGGTGGTCGGGCGCGCAGTGCCGCCGGAAAAACGCAGCATGGGCATGGGCATTGCCAGCGCCGCCGGTTCGTTCGGTCAGTTCGCCATGCTGCCCGGCACGCTCGGATTGATTGGCTGGCTCGGTTGGTCAGCGGCGCTGCTGGCCTTGGGGCTGTTGGTGGCGCTGATCGTGCCGCTGGTGAGCATGCTCAAGGACAAGCCATTGCCAGTGCTTGGCCATGAGCAAACCCTCTCGGAGGCACTGCGTGAGGCCTGTTCTCACTCCGGGTTCTGGCTGCTGGCATTCGGTTTCTTTGTCTGTGGTTTTCAAGTGGTCTTTATCGGCGTGCACTTGCCAGCGTATCTGGTCGATCAGCATCTGCCTGCCACCGTCGGTACGACTGTTCTGGCGTTGATTGGCTTATTCAATATCTTCGGCACCTACACCGCCGGCTGGCTCGGCGGGCGCATGTCCAAGCCGCGTTTGCTTACCGGTTTGTACCTGTTGCGGGCCGTGGTGATCGCGCTGTTCCTGTGGGCGCCGGTGACAACGACTTCGGCGTACCTGTTCGGAATGGCCATGGGCTTCCTGTGGTTGTCGACGGTGCCGCTGACCAACGGCACCGTCGCAACCTTGTTCGGCGTACGAAACCTGTCCATGCTCGGAGGTATCGTTTTTCTCTTTCATCAACTGGGTTCGTTCCTTGGCGGCTGGTTGGGCGGGGTGGTGTACGACCGGACCGGGAGCTATGACTTGATCTGGCAGGTCGCGATTCTTCTGAGCTTGATGGCCGCCGCGCTGAACTGGCCGGTGCGTGAGCGACCGGTTGCGCGCCTGCAAACACAAATGAGCACGACATGAACAGTCTCTGGCCACGTATCACCATTCTTGCCGTCTGCGCCGGGTTGCTCGCTGTGGCCTGGTGGGGTTGGCATCAGGGCGGCCTGGCGTTGATGCAATTGGGCATGGGGGCGTGTTAGGACGCTTGCTAGCGGGAGGGCAGGACGAGTAACTTCGATGTCACCCGAATCACTCAAGGAAGCACCGATATGCTGATGCGCTGGTTGGCAGTTCCCGCGTTACTGGTAGCGTTTACCGGATTGGCTCAAGCGGCAGAGTGCCCGGCGCTGCTACAGGGCTCGTTGCCCAAGCTGCGTTCCAATGAGTCCATCGACCTGTGCCAGCGCTTCGCCGGCAAGCCGCTGGTGGTGGTCAATACGGCGAGCTTCTGTGGCTTCGCCCCGCAGTTCAAAGGTCTTGAGGCGCTCAATCAGCGCTATAAGGAACAAGGCTTGGAAGTGATCGGTGTGCCGTCCAATGACTTCAAACAGGAGTCCAAGGACGGTGCCGAGACTGCCAAGGTCTGCTACGTCAACTACGGCGTGACGTTCACCATGACCGAGCCACAGAAAGTCCGGGGCGACGATGCCACGAACTTGTTCAAGGTACTCGGCAAACAGTCGAAAAATCCGCCGAAATGGAATTTCTACAAATACGTGGTCGACCGACAAGGCAAGGTGGTCGCCAGCTTCTCCAGCTTGACCAAGCCTGACGATCCCGACTTCATCGCCGCAGTGGAGAAGGCTCTGGCCTCGCCACCCCTGGCCTCCGCTCCCTGATCGACAGCCACAAAAAAGCCCCGCCTCTGTACCAGAGCGCGGGGCTTTTTTTGATTGCGCGGGCGAGGGGTCAGGCTCGCCGCGAATTATCAGAAACGGTAGGTCGCACCGACACCGAAACCGTTCGCCGAGTTTTCATACTTGGCGCTGTAGGCCTGACGGCCATTGCTGTTGTTGACGTTGACCGATTCTTCCCACAGGTAGGAGTACGCCACGTCGATGGTCAGGTCGTCGGTCGGGCTCCAGCCGGCGCCCAGGCTGAAAATCTTGCGATCGC
The DNA here is from genome assembly GCF_004307665.1 of Pseudomonas sp. Sample_16. Lineage (NCBI taxonomy): Bacteria > Pseudomonadati > Pseudomonadota > Gammaproteobacteria > Pseudomonadales > Pseudomonadaceae > Pseudomonas > Pseudomonas sp. Sample_16. The sequence goes on along the minus strand of NZ_RCOB01000197.1, from coordinate 15,115 downwards.
CCGTCGGGATGCGTGGGGAGCGGTTTTCGTTGTTGGTTGGTGCCTGGTCAACCGAAAAACCGGTGCGCAGTACCCACTGCTTGTTCAGCTGATACGAAGCACCGATGGCGTGAGCCCAGGTGTCGTGCCAGTTCTGTTCTTCGGTGATGGTGCCAAGACCACGTGCGGCCAGGGCAGCAGGAACGCCTTCGTTTTCCACGGTGATTTCTTTCAGGCGGCTCCAGCGAGTCCAGGTGCTGCCTGCATAGAGAGTCCACTGGTCGTCGAGCTGGTGGGTAACCGAGAAGTCAACCGACTCGGGCGTGGTCAGGTCCAGGGAAGCATCGAACTTCTGGTTCGGATTCTGGCCCAGGGCGCCGAGCAGGCCGTAGTTGACCTTGGTGTCACCGTCGAGCTTGTACTTCACTTTCGAGTGGTAGGTCAGGCCGACGCGAGTGCTGTCGGTGGCTTGCACCAGGATACCGATGTTGTAGCCCAGAGCCGTGTCGTCACCCTTGATCTTGACTTCACCATCCGGTGCGCGCGGGTCCAGCGACAGGTTGGATTCCAGCTTGCCGTCGATACGGTTGATGGTCGGGCCGAAACCGATCGACACCTTGTCGTTGAAGGCGTAGCTGACGGTTGGCTGCAGGGTGATGATTTTGACTTCGCTCTTGCTGCCGAAGTAGCGGCCGGCAAAGCCGTTTTCATAATCGGTTACCAGGCCGAACGGTGCATAGACACCGAAACCGACTGCCCATTGGTCATCGAGAGGCTTGACGTAATAGCCCATCGGCACGCCCATGAAAGGGACCATGTCACCTTTGTTGGTGCCGCCATTTGGACGGGAGCTGGCATCGCTGATGTCGGTGTGTGCGTCGATGAATGCAACACCACCGGTTACTTGTTCACGCTTGAGGCGGGACATGCCCGCAGGGTTGCCCACAAGTGTGGATGCGTCGTCGGCAACGGAAGATCGCCCGGCAAAACCAGTACCCATCCCGCTGATGCTTTGTTCGTTGAGGGCAAAGCCACTTGCGAAGATCTGGGTGGATGCCATGGCAACGGCGAGACTAATGGTGGTTTTGAGCATTACTTTTTTCATTATTAGAACTCCTGGTGATCACCGGGGCGAAAATTACCAACATTTTCGTCCCAGCGCTATAGGCTGTATGGCTTGATTTAGAGCGGTTTTGTAGGACAATCCGACCAGATTCGCAGCGTATTGTGCGATCTTTGGATCCAGAGTGTGTCAGCAGGCAACCTGATTCAGTGGTGATACACAGGTTTGCCAAGCGAAGGTGAAGTCTCTCAGGCGACCTTGGGGCTGGAAGGTCTGGCGCCAGATTCGGGCCATTCCCAGCAGGTCGTCTGCTTCGGGGAGCGGGGTGTTCTGTTCTTCGACCATCAGCCAGGCGATGGCGGTGGCGTAACGCAGGTTGACGGTCAATTCGACGTGCGGGCCACTGAGAAAGGCATGTTGGCTGGCGAGGCCACGGACCAGGCTTGCGCGTTCGGGATCGAGCGCCAGGTAGTGGTCCCAGAGAGCCTGATGGCGAGGTTCGGCGATACGGTAGAGGCCGTGGCCACGGCGGTCGTGAAGGGCGGAACCAAGGGCTGACTGACTGGCGGCAATGCCCAGCAGCAGGGATTCGGCAGTTGCGCTATGGCGTCCAAGGTAGATCAGCGTCGGACGAATCACATAACGGCACAGTTCGCTGGCAGCGATACCCATAAAACCCTCGAAACCATGAATTGGACGGCGATACCTGATGGGGCCTTGGCAGCGGTGAATCGACTCAGGCTCGCCGGAAGCGGATCAAGCCGCTTGAGTTGAAGTGTAGTGTCATATTCGCTGCGTAAAGGACTGTTTTTAAAATATTTCCAGCTTCCAGTTATAACCGTTATACCGGTTGGTGCTTAGCCGCTTTGCGGGCAAACTGAAATTTCAGGCAACAAAAAGCCCCGCTTTTGAGAGCGGGGCTTTTGGTATTTCAGCCTTGCTGGCGTCTCAGGCAACCAGTGCCTGACGAGTACGTTCGATCACGGCCTGCAGCGGTTCAGCGCTGGAGTATTGATCGGGGTACAGGCGTTCGCTGTGTCGGGCGATGCCGTGTTCGTTGACCAGGGTAAAACTGAAGCAGCCTTTGCGAGCGGCCATGATCAGGCAGTTCATTGGTGCAAAAGCGTTGGTTAGGGTGCGGATGGCATCCTGTGCATGGATTTGAGTAGTCATAGTCATGGTGTTCCTACAAGCGACACGGATAAGAGCCGTGCAAAATTAAAACGTTCCAGTGACGACGACCACCGTTGGTCGAGCGAAGAACCTGACTGGAACAAAGCAGCCAGTTTGAAGCGCTGATAAATTGGCGCGCTTGGGCTGGCAGGTAGGTACTTAGGAGGGCAGGCAACACATCAAGGGCTAAGGTTCTGGGCCCGGGGTGAGGATCCTGATCAATTTGCAGGTTGGTTCGGTCAGAGTAAGCGAGCCTGGCAACACCCTTTGCTTTCGATTCAAAGGCTGTGTTGACGCAAGATTTACCTGGAAACCATCGAGGTGGTCGATCCCGCTTTTATCGGTTGGGCTTCCATCGGGAAGGCAGTCCGGGGGGATTTGTTCGACCAGAATTGACTTTCAGCTTGGTACTAACGCCGGGGATACTAACGGATTGAATCGGCAAAGGGAAGTGTGATAGCCACAGGAATATCCAGGGGGTCCTGGAACAGCCGTAAAAAAACCGACATGAGCCCTGATAGCGAGCTTGGATGATCCGGATTCCGACCGATGGTCATGACCATCCGACGGATGACAAACGGCCTGGAATGCGGGTTTGCCGCGATTTATCCCCAGGACCGATGCCAAATCGCGCCGAAAAAACGCCTCGATATAACCATCGGCGAGCTACTTGTACACATTAGTTGCACAGACTGTAACGCCACTGTCATCCCGCTCCAGAGAGGAGTGGGTGCCTGTAACCAAAATTTAAGTCAATGAAAAACATCGCTTTTTTTTACTGGTGAAAAAATCGTCAGTTTGACTGCAGGCCCCATTCCACAGGGCTTTGCGGCTCTTCAAGGGCGGTTGTCCACTGAGTTATCCACAGCTTCTGTGGATTGTCCCGAGCGCTTGCTCTAGGACGGGCGTGCCGGGATTTTTTCAGCTTTACCTGTAAGAAAAAAAGAGTAGAGTGGCGCGCCTTCCGATCTGCCCACAGTGCTTTATGAAGTTTCGTACACCATCCGATTCCTCTTCCTCCAAAACATCCACTGTTGCCCCTCCCAAGCGTTTTTCGATGCGGGTTGCAGAGTGGTTGCTGGACAGTCCGCGACTGGGCGAAAACCCGAATGTCAAACACATCGCCGGGCGTTTGCTCAAACAACCTGCCCGTGAGGGCGTGGTGGCCGCGCAAAGCCGCCTGGGCCAACTGATGTGCCGCGAATGCGGGAATGCCCGGGACCGCCGGATCGGCCAGGACCTGTTGCGGCAGGCCGCACGGGCGGGTGATCAGCGCGCACAACAGGAACTGGGGCTGATCGAAGACTGAGCTGTCCAAGACCTGACGCCTTGGTTAACCTTCAAACTTTAATTCGAAGGCAGGAATGGCTATGGCTATGGACTTGACCAGCGCCTTGCTCGGTCTGGCAGGCGCTGCGTTGCCTTTGCTGGTATTGGCCTGGCAGCTTCAGCGCCGGGCGAGCAACTCGCAAGCGGACGTCGCGTTACTGGAAGAGCGTCTGGCCATGGCCCAACTGGCGCAGGATGGCTTGAGTTCACAACTTGAAACCTGTCGCGATGAAATCGCTGATCTGGGGCAGGCCAATGCCGCCAGGCAGGCAGATTTGGCCGCTGTGCGCCGTGAAGTCGAGTTGTTGCAGATCGAACGCGATGACGCCCGGGATGCTGCCCATGCCTGGAACATCGAGCGCGCCGGCAAGGAAACCGAGTTGCGGCGCCTGGATGCCCAGGCCGCCTCGCTCAAGGCTGAACTGCGCGAACAACAGGAAAGCCATCAACAACGCCTCAACGACCTGCAGGGCTCCCGAGACGAGTTGCGCGCTCAGTTCGCCGAGTTGGCGGGGAAAATCTTCGATGAGCGTGAACAGCGTTTTGCCGAAACCAGCCAGCAGCGTCTGGGACAATTGCTTGACCCACTGAAAGAACGCATTCAATCGTTCGAAAAACGTGTCGAGGAAAGTTATCAGGCCGAGGCGCGCGAGCGCTTCTCCCTGGCCAAGGAACTGGAACGCCTGCAACAGCTGAATCTGCGCCTGAGCGACGAAGCCACCAACCTGACCCGTGCCTTGAAAGGGCAGAAGACCCAGGGCAACTGGGGCGAGTTGATCCTGGAGCGGGTACTCGAACATGCCGGCCTGGAAAAAGGCCGTGAGTACCAGACTCAAGTCAATCTCAAGGGGCCGGACGGCGAGCGTTTCCAGCCCGACGTGATCATCTATTTGCCCGGCGACAAGCAGGTGGTGGTCGACTCCAAAGTCAGCCTCACGGCTTATCAGCAATACGTGGCGGCCGAGGACGAAGGCATCAGCCAGATCGCCATCAAGCAGCACGTGCTGTCTCTGCGTAATCACGTCAAAGGCCTGGCCGGCAAGGATTACAAGCGGCTCGACGGTTTGCACAGCCTGGATTTCGTGTTGCTGTTCGTGCCGATCGAAGCAGCGTTTTCCGCGGCATTGCAGGCCGAGCCGACGCTTTTTCAGGAGGCGTTCGACCGCAACATCGTGATCGTCAGCCCAACCACGTTGCTCGCGACACTGCGGGTTATCGACAGCCTGTGGAAGCAGGAACGACAAAGCCAGAACGCCCGGGAAATCGCCGAGCGGGCCGGGTGGCTGTACGACAAGTTTGTGTTGTTTATCCAGGACCTGGACGAGGTGGGCAATCGCCTGCAGCAACTGGACAAGGCCTACAGCTCGGCGCGTAACAAGTTGACCGAAGGGCGCGGCAATCTGGTCAGTCGCAGCGAGCAACTGAAGTTGCTCGGGGCCAGGGCAAGCAAGAGTTTGCCCGCAGATTTGCTGGAGCGGGCGATGACCGATGTCGATGGCTTGGTCGAGTTGCCGGAATAAGGGTTTTCGCTGACGCTACAACGGCAAATGCCGGCTCAACAACGCCCGCAACGCCGCGGGTTTGACCGGCTTGGTCAGGTAATCCAGTCCGGCCGCATGTACCTGAGCGATGGTCTCTGGCCGCCCGTCGGCGCTGATCACCACGCCCGGCACAGGCTCACCGAGTCGAGTTCGCAACCACGCCATCAATTCGGTTCCGGTCTCGCCGTCATCCAGGTGGTAATCGACCAACGCCAATTGTGGTCGCATCCCCTCAGCGAGCAGGGTCATGCACTCTTCGCGGTTGCGTGCGGTCCAGACCTGGCAACCCCAGCGCGTGAGCAAGCTGTTCATGCCGATCAGAATGCTGTCCTCATTGTCGATGCACAGCACCTGGCCGCCATTGAGCAACTTGCCATTGAGTTCGACAGCCTTGGCGGGCAGCGCCGTTTGAGCTCGGGCCAGCGGTACTCGGACGCTGAATACGCTGCCGCGTCCTGGCCAAGAGCGTACAAGCAAGGTGTGACCCAGCACGCGGCACAGACCATCGGCAATCGCCAGGCCCAACCCCAGGCCTTTTTCCGCCCGTGTCTGATGGCTGTCGAGACGTTTGAATTCTTCGAAAATCACCTGCTGCTTGTCTGCCGGAATACCCGGTCCGCGGTCCCAGACTTCCAGGCATAGCTCGCCTTTGCGTCGCCGAACCCCAAGCAACACGGGGCCTTTGGCGTAGCGGAAGGCGTTGGTGAGGAAATTCTGCAGGATTCGGCGCAGCAGTTTGATGTCGCTGTCGATGCGCAACTTGCTGCCCCGGACACGGAATTGCAGGCCTTGCTCACGAGCCAACGCCTTGAATTCGGCGCCAAGGGTGTCGAACAATTCATTGAGGGCAAATGGCTTGGGATCAGGATTGATCTTGCCGTTTTCCAGGCGGGAAATGTCCAGCAGATCGCTGATCAAGTCTTCGGCAGAACGCAGCGAGCTATCCAGGTGCTGGATCAGTTTTTGCGCCTCACCGGGCAAACCGTCGTGCTGATGAGTCAAGGCCGCGGAAAACAGCCGCGCAGCGTTCAGTGGCTGCATCAAATCATGGCTGACCGCTGCCAGGAACCTGGTCTTCGATTGGTTGGCCGCCTCGGCGGTGCCCTTGGCTTCGGTCAGCGCGACGTTGAGTTGTGAGAGCTCACGGGTACGCTCAGCTACCCGCTGTTCCAGGCTCTCGTTGGCTTCGGTCAGCGCCTGCTCGGCCTCGCGGAATGGGGTGATGTCGGTGAAACTCATGACAAAACCACCACCCGGCATCGGGTTGCCGATCAGTTCGATCACCCGCCCGTTGGGGAACAATCGCTCCGACGTATGCGCACGCCCCTGGCGCATCCAGTGCAGGCGCCGGGCGACGTGTACTTCGGCTTCGCCGGGGCCGCACAGTCCCCGTTCGGCGTTGTAGCGGATGATGTCGGCGATGGGGCGACCCACGCTGATCAAACCGTCCGGGTAGTTGAACAGCTCCAGATAGCGCCGGTTCCAGGCCACCAGTTTCAGTGACTGGTCGACCACGCTGATGCCTTGGGTAATGTTCTCGATGGCGCCTTGCAGCAGCGCACGGTTGAATTGCAGGACTTCCGAGGCTTCGTCGGCGATCCGCACGACGTCCTCCAGTTGCATCTCCCGACCTTCGATGGCCGCCTTTACCACCGCCCGCGTCGACGAGGCGCCCAGTACGCCGGCGAGCAGGCGTTCGGTATGGGCGATCCATTCACCGTCGGCATTCTGGTTCGGGTTGAAGCCTTTGCCCTGGCGATAGGCAAAGCGGATGAAGCTCTGGCGGGCGCGTTCTTCGCCGACGAAGCGGGCGGCCAATTGCAGCAAGTCGTCGATCTGTACCGCGAGCATCGAGCGCGCGCTGGGGCGGGCGCTGATTTCCTGGCCGATGAAACGGCCAGCCTGCCAGTGTTCCGACACGCGGGTGCGCGACAGCACCGAGACCCAGGCAAACAGGGTGAAGTTACCCGCCAGAGACAGCACCACGCCTTGGGTCAGCGGGGTGATCGGCAGGTTCAGCGGATTGCCGTGCAGCCAGGCCAGGCCCGGGAAACTGTTCAGGGACATGCCGAGGCTATGGGCGGCGATCGGCAGGATCAGCGTGTAAAACCACAGGAAGGTGCCGGCGGCGAGACCGGCAAACACACCACGGCGGTTGGCCTGTTTCCAGTACAACGCGCCGAGCATCGCCGGTGCCAGTTGCGTGACCGCGGCGAAAGCGATCTGGCCGATGGTTGCCAGGCTGGCGGTCGAGCCCAGCAGCCGATAGCTCACGTAGGCCAGCAGCAGAATGACCACGATACTCACGCGGCGCACCGAGAGCATCCACTGGCGGAACACTTCGAATGGACGCTCGGCGTTGTTGCGGCGCAGCAGCCATGGCAACAGCATGTCGTTGGAAACCATGGTCGACAGCGCCACGCTTGCCACGATCACCATGCCGGTGGCCGCCGACGCACCGCCGATGAACGCCAGCAACGCGAGGGCAGGGTGAGCCTGGGCCAGCGGCAGGCTGATCACGAAAGAGTCCGGCAACACCGAGCTCGGCAACATCATCTGGCCGGCCAGGGCGATGGGTACGACAAACAATGCTGCCAAAGCGAGATAGGCCGGAAACACCCACTTCGCCAGACGCAGGTCTTGCGGGTCGATGTTTTCGACGACGGTCACATGGAATTGTCGCGGCAGGCAGATGATCGCCATCATCGCCACGCCGGTTTGCACCACCATCGACGGCCAGTTGATGGTTTCTTTCCAGTATTGCTCCAGGCGTGGGGCGAGCATGGCTTGATTGAACAGGTCATCGAAACCGTCGTACAAACCGAAGGTCACGAACGCGCCGACCGCCAGAAAGGCGAACAGCTTAACCAGTGACTCGAACGCAATCGCCAGCACCATGCCACGGTGGTGTTCAGTGGCATCGAGGTTGCGCGTACCGAAAACAATGGTGAACAGCGCCAGTACCAGCGACACCACCAGCGCGGTGTCCTGTGCGCGAACGCCCATGGCGTCGGCGCCCGCACCGATCAGCAGATTCACGCCGAGCACGATGCCCTTGAGCTGCAAGGCAATGTAGGGCAGCACGCCGACCAGGCAGATCAGCGCCACCACCACCGCCAGCGACTGGGATTTGCCATAGCGTGCGGCAATGAAGTCGGCAATCGAAGTGATGTTCTCCTGCTTGCTGATCATCACCATTTTTTGCAGGACCCACGGCGCCCCGATCAACAGCAGGATCGGTCCAAGGTAGATCGGCAGGAACGACCACAGCTGTTCGGCGGCCTGGCCAACGGCACCGAAGAACGTCCAGCTGGTGCAGTAGACGGCCAGTGACAGGCTGTACACCCAGGCACGCACCCGCGGCGGCAATGGCGCGCTGCGACGGTCACCGTAAAAGGCGATGGCGAACATGATGGCCATATAGGCCAGGGCGACGGCGGCGATCAGCCCGCTGGACAGCGACATGGGAACTCCCGGCAACCAAAGACACCCGGGCCTCCCGCCCGGACAGACAGTCTCGCACGATGGCAGGGGTTAGTCAGTGTCGACCAAGGTCGTGGCGTGGCGGGCTGTCGCAGGGGGCTGCTCTCGATAGGGTCGTCACTGAGTCAGTGCAATCTCGATCAATCGATGCAACTCCTCTACCTCCAGCGGCGCTTCGGAAAACAGGATGCGGAACACGATGGGCGCCGCGATCATGTTGATCAGCCGGTCGACACCGGGCTGTGGTTCATCCGTGTAGCGATCCAGAATGACCTGCAATTGCCCGCCAATGATCGTTGCGCAGTAGCTCGGCTTGAGGCTCGACTGCACGTCGCGCAGCATGTTGCGGCCGGGGGCTGAGCTCATCTCGTCCAGATACTGTTCCGCCCAGGCGCGCACATCACCCGCCAGGCTGCCGGTGTTGGCCGACTCGGTTTCCGGTTGCATGCGCGCAAGGGCGACGTCCGCGAGCAGCACCGACAATTCTCCCCACCGCCGGTAGATGGTCGACGGCGTGACCCCTGCGCGAGCAGCAATTTGCGGCACGGTGAGGGTGGCGCGGTCCTGTTCTTCAAGAAGCTCGCGCACGGCGTTATGAATCGATTCCTGTACCCGGGCGCTGCGGCCACCGGGACGTAAAGCGGGCGTGCTCATGATGTGTTTCCTGTTTCGCGGCGGAGTCTTTTCAAGGCAGCGCCGTTTCTAAAAAGCCATGCATCGGACCTTAACACAAAGAATTTGCTTTAAGCGCTATCCGGTAGCACACTCCGCAAAAGCAAAAAATTAGCTTTTGCGGAGTGTGCGCATGTCCAGTACTCGTTCGAACCGGTCCAGCCTGTGGTTCCTGGCAATCACCTTGCTCAGTTTTCTGGCGGCATCCACCGCGCCGACACCGTTGTACTACTTGTATCAGGAGCAAATGCAGTTCTCGGCTGCGGTGCTGACCCTGATTTTCGGCGTGTATGCCCTCAGTTTGCTGGCGGCGCTGCTGACGGTCGGTTCGCTCTCGGATTACCTGGGCCGTAAACCAGTGATCTTCACCGCGGTGCTACTCAACATCCTGGCGATGTTGATGTTTATTCATGCCGACAGTGTTACCTGGCTGATCAGTGCCCGCGTCCTGCAAGGCTTTGCCACCGGTATGGCGACCGCGGTGTTGAGCGCGACGCTACTCGATACGGACCGCCAGCATGGGCCGCTGATCAACAGCGTGGCACCCTTGATCGGCATGGCCATGGGCGGGTTGGGCTGCGGTTTGCTGGCGCAGTTTGCGCCGGCACCACTGCACTTGACCTATTGGCTGCTGCTGGTCTTGTTTGCGATGCAGGCGGTGTACGTCTGGCGCTTGCCGGAAAGCGTTTCGCGACAGCCCGGCGCCTGGGCTTCATTACGACCCACGCTGCACGTGCCCGTCCAGGCGCGTCCGACAATGTGGCGGGTGTTGCCGCTCAACACTGCGACCTGGGCGCTCGGTGGTTTCTACGCCTCACTGGCACCCTCGCTGGTACGCACGGCCACCGGCTCGACATCAAACTTGATCGGCGGCGCGACCGTCGCCGCTCTGACATTGACGGGCGCGCTGATGATCTACGCCTTGCGCAATCGCCCGGCCGCCAGGTCGCTGCAATTGGGAGCCAGCCTGCTGCCGATGGGGATCGTGTTGATTCTGCTGGGTGTACACGGTTCCAGCCTGACGTTGTTTTTCGTGGGCACGCTCATCGCCGGGTGTGGCTTTGGTTCCGGGTTTCTGGGGGCCGTGCGCAGTCTGGTGCCGCTGGCCTTGCCCCATGAGCGGGCGGGGTTGATGTCGGCGTACTACGTGCTCAGCTATCTGGCGTTCTGCCTGCCATCGTTGCTGGCCGGCAATTACGCACGGTTTTGGTCTGGTCAGAACCACTGATGGCTATGGTGTTGCATTGATCGTCCTGTCGCTGAGCGCTTTGTTTTCATTGATGCGCCAACGTAACGCCAGCATCAGCAATGCTTCAGGTCGTGCGTAATCTCCTGTAGGAGGTGTACATCTGCAAAATAGATAACAGTTAGAGATATTACCCGTTATATCGATATTCCATCTGGCTCTATGATGAACTCCACCTCACCAGAGGACAGGAGTTCATCATGACCTGCACCCACATCGCCAAACCCGGTATCAAGCCGTTTCGTCATCTGCAACATCCAATGGAAGTCATTCGCCAGTTCACCCCCAACTGGTTTGCCGCCACCATGGGCACCGGTGTATTGGCTTTGGCGCTGGCACAATTGCCGGGCGCCAATCCCGCGCTGCACGCAATCGCCGAAGGTCTTTGGCTGTTCAATATTCTGTTGTTTGTATTGTTCACGGGCCTTTATGCCGCGCGCTGGGTTCTGTTTTTCGACGAGGCTCGCCGGATTTTCGGACATTCCACGGTTTCGATGTTTTTCGGCACGATTCCCATGGGGCTGGCGACCATCATCAACGGCTTTCTGCTGTTCGGTTTGCCACGTTGGGGCGAAGGCGTGATCGCACTGGCCGAGGTGTTGTGGTGGCTGGATGTCGCGATGTCGCTGGCGTGTGGGGTGCTGATTCCCTACATGATGTTCACCCGCCAGGAACACCGCATCGACCAAATGACCGCTGTCTGGTTGCTGCCGGTGGTGGCGGCGGAAGTGGCCGCCGTCAGCGGTGGTTTGCTGGCGCCACACCTGGCCGACGCTCATTCGCAACTGGTGGTGCTGGTGACCAGTTACGTGCTCTGGGCGTTTTCCTTGCCGGTGGCGTTCAGCATTCTGACGATTCTTCTGCTGCGCATGGCCCTGCACAAGTTACCCCACGAGAACATGGCCGCCTCCAGTTGGCTGGCATTGGGGCCGATCGGCACCGGCGCGCTGGGCATGTTGCTGCTGGGCGCGGATGCGCCAGCGATTTTCGCCACCAACGGTATGGCGGGTAGCGGCGAGATTGCCGCCGGCCTGGGCCTGGTCGCAGGCATCACGTTGTGGGGCTTCGGCTTGTGGTGGATGCTGATAGCGATCCTGATCACCCTGCGTTATCTGCGTGCCGGCATTCCTTTCAATCTCGGCTGGTGGGGCTTCACCTTTCCGTTGGGGGTCTACTCTTTGGCAACGCTGAAGTTGGCCAGCACCCTGCACCTGATGTTTTTCAGTGTGTCTGGTTGTGCTCTGGTGGCGTTGTTGGCGGTGATGTGGCTGATCGTAGGCACGCGCACTGTCCAGGGTGCCTGGAGAGGGGAGCTGTTCGTCTCGCCATGCATTGCAGGATTAAAGAAATAACCTGCGAAGTTTAGGTAATGTGTGGCCTGGATCGAGGTTCGGCAATCCAATCAGAAAACCCGGCCACTTTTACCCAACCTCAGGGAAACATGGAAGATGAGTCATCCCTCACAGTTCACCTTGCTGCGCACACGTCGATTCCTGCCGTTCTTCGTGACCCAGTCCCTGGGGGCGTTCAACGACAACATCTTCAAGCAGTCGCTGATCCTCGCCATCCTGTACAAACTCACTATCGACGGTGATCGTTCGATCTGGGTCAATCTGTGTGCGCTGTTGTTCATCCTGCCGTTTTTCCTGTTCTCGGCGCTGGCCGGGCAGTTCGGGGAAAAATTCGCCAAGGACGCGTTGATCCGTCTGATCAAGCTCGGGGAAATCGCCATCATGGCGGTGGGTGCGATCGGTTTCATGTTCGATCACCTGTGGCTGATGCTCGTGGCGCTGTTCGCCATGGGCACGCACTCGGCGCTGTTCGGGCCGGTGAAGTATTCGATCCTGCCGCAAGCCCTTCGCGAAGATGAACTGGTCGGTGGCAACGGCCTGGTGGAAATGGGTACGTTCCTGGCGATCCTTGCCGGGACCATCGGCGCCGGGATCATGATGTCTTCCAGTCATTACGCCCCGGTCGTTTCGACGGCGATCATCGGCATTGCCGTGCTCGGTTACCTGGCCAGCCGCGGTATCCCGCGGGCTGCAGCGGCGACCCCGGAAATGCGCCTGAACTGGAACATCTTCAGCCAGTCCTGGGCCACGTTGAAACTGGGCCTGGGGCAAACCCCGGCGGTGTCGCGTTCGATTGTCGGCAACTCGTGGTTCTGGTTCGTCGGGGCGATTTACCTGACGCAAATCCCCGCCTATGCCAAGGAGTGGATGCACGGTGACGAGACCGTTGTAACGCTGATATTGACGGTGTTCTCGGTAGGTATCGCCGTCGGTTCGATGCTCTGCGAAAAGCTCTCCGGGCGTAAAGTCGAAATCGGCCTGGTGCCGTTCGGTTCGTTTGGCCTGACCGTGTTCGGCTTGCTGCTGTGGTGGCATTCCGGGGGGATTCCCGACAGTGTTGCCGGCCATGGCTGGATTGAAATTCTCGGCTTCGGCCACACCTGGCTGGTGTTGCTCGACATCCTCGGCCTTGGTGTCTTCGGTGGTTTCTACATCGTGCCGCTGTACGCGCTGATTCAGTCACGCACCGCCGAGAACGAACGTGCGCGGGTGATTGCCGCCAACAACATTCTCAACGCGTTGTTCATGGTGGTATCGGCGATCGTTTCGATCATCCTGCTGAGCCTGGCCAAGCTGTCGATTCCGCAATTGTTCCTGGTGGTGTCGCTGCTCAACATCGGCGTCAATGCCTACATCTTCAAGATTGTTCCCGAATTCACCATGCGCTTCATGATCTGGCTGCTCAGCCATTCCATGTACCGGGTGGAGCACCGCAATCTCGAACGGATTCCCGATGAAGGTGCTGCGCTGTTGGTGTGCAACCACGTGTCGTTCGTCGATGCCTTGTTGATCGGCGGTGCAGTGCGTCGGCCGATTCGCTTTGTCATGTACTACAAAATCTACAACCTGCCGGTGCTGAACTTTATCTTCCGTACGGCGGGGACGATTCCGATTGCCGGACGTCAGGAAGATATCCAGATCTACGAACAGGCCTTCACGCGCATTGCCCGGTATCTGAAGGAAGGTGAGCTGGTGTGCATCTTCCCCGAAGGCAAGCTGACGGCGGACGGCGAGATCAATGAGTTCAAGGGTGGACTGACGCGGATTCTCGAGGAGACGCCAGTGCCAGTGATTCCGTTGGCTTTGCAGGGGTTGTGGGGAAGTTTCTTCAGCCGCGATCCGGGCAAGGGATTGTTTCGTCGGCTGTGGTCGCGGGTGACACTGGTGGCGGGGCCGGCGGTGGCGGTTGAGGTGGCCGAGCCGGCCAAACTACAGGCTTTGGTTGGGGACTTGCGCGGGACCGTCAGGTAGTTGGTGACTGTACTGGCCCCATCGCGGGCAAGCCCACTCCCACAGGGATTGATGGTGTGCTCCAAATAGGTGGCACAACGTAAATCCTGTGAGAGCGGGCTTGCCCGCGATGGCGGTAGTGGCCTAAGCGCTGACCTTGAGCCCAACCAACCCGGCAATAATCAACGCCACACTGGCCAGCCGGAACAACGCCATCGACTCACCGAACAGGATGATCCCGGCAATCACCGTACCGACGGCGCCTACGCCAGTCCAGACTGCATAGGCCGTACCCAGCGGCAATTCCTTCATGGCAAGGCCCAGCAAACCAAGGCTGATCGCCATGGCCGCGAGGGTGAGGGCAGTGGGGAGTGGTCGGCTGAAACCGTCCGTGTACTTCAGGCCCACAGCCCAGCCGACTTCAAACAGGCCGGCGAAAAACAGAATGATCCAGGACATGTAAGACCTCATCGATTGACGGGGTCGTCCCCAGATTGATGACTCGATCGAGCCGCGAGGTCGTCCTCCCGGTGCGCAATATAGTGCCCAGCATTAATCCGGGGATCAAGTTGCCGGATCAGTCGGTGGCTTGCTGACCCGCGACTTTCCGGTCTTGCTTCTCGCTCATGCGGCGGAAATACGTCGAAAGCAGCGCGCCGGAAATGTTGTGCCACACACTGAACAACGCACTCGGCACTGCCGCCAGCGGCGAGAAGTGTGCACTGGCCAGCGCGGCACCCAACCCGGAATTTTGCATGCCGACTTCCAGTGCCAGGGATTTACGCTGGGCCAATGGCAGCTTGAATACGCGTCCGGTGAAGTAACCCAGCAGGTAACCGAAGCTATTGTGCAGCATGACCACCGCCATGATCAGCAGGCCGGATTCGGCGATTTTCGCCTGGCTGGCGGCGACGACGGCAGTGACGATAATCACGATGCTCACCACCGAGACCAGCGGCAACACGTCCACGGCGTGACGAACCTTGTCCCCGAGCAAGCGCTGGGCAACCACGCCTAATACGATCGGCAGCAGCACCACTTGCAGAATCGACCAGAACAACTCCATGAACGAAACCGGTAGCCAGGCCGAAGCCAGCAACCAGATCAGCGCTGGCGTCAGCAGCGGGGCGAGCAGGGTGGTAACCGCAGCGATGGCCACCGACAGTGCGAGATCGCCACGGGCCAGCCAGGTCATGACGTTTGAAGAGGTGCCGCTAGGGCAGCAGCCGACCAGGATAACGCCGACGGCGATTTCCGGCGGCAGATGGAATGCCTGGCAGAGCAACCACGCCACACCGGGCATGATCACGAAATGCGCAACCACGCC